>DAOUPY010000417.1 GCA_030625925.1 Fusobacteriaceae bacterium
CCCATTCTTTTCCGGTGAGAACACAACTTCTTACAACCCTTGCCATCTGGGGGAAATAGGCAAATGAGAGTGCCAGTATTATATTTAATTTCCCAGCTCCCCAGACAGCTGATAAAATTATTGCTATTATTATTCCTGGGAATGCCATGAATCCATCTAAAATTCTCATAATGAAATTATCAATTTTATTGTAAAATCCCGCTATTAACCCTATTAGTCCACCCATAAATGTACTGAAGAGTACCACTGAAAATCCTACCTGCATAGAGACCCTTGCTCCATAAACCAAACGGCTCATAATATCCCTTCCAAAATGATCAGTTCCCATAGGATGTATCCATGAAGGGGGCAGAAGTCTATCTTTTCCGTTTACCTCCAAAGGGTTAAATTTTGTTAGGAGGGGCGCTGCCACAGCAATAAAAAAAACTACTGCCATAACCACCCCTCCTATAGCTATATAAGGATGTTTTCTTATCTCAAAAATCATTTTTTTTATACCTTTACCCACTATTAACACTCCCCTCTATTTATATTTAATCTTTGGATTTAAAAATGCATAACTCACATCTACGGCTATATTTATAATTACATAGACCAGAGCCGTAAATATCATACTGCCCTGTATTACAGGATAGTCCCTCTTCATTATAGAATTAATGGCCAGACTTCCTGTTCCTGGGATGTTAAAAACAGTTTCTACAACCCATGTTCCTCCTAAAAGTACAGCCATGCTAAATCCTATAACTGTTACAACTGGAATCATTGCATTTTTTAAGGCATGTCTTATAATTACAAATTTTTCTGATACTCCTTTTGCCATGGCAGTTCTTATATAATCTTGTCTGAGTACGTCTAACATTGCACTCCTTGTCATCCTGGCTATTATCCCCCCCTGCATAAATCCGAGAGTTAGTCCCGGCAGGACAAGATATTTTATGACTCCTATTCCCGATTCTTCTATGGGGACATATCCCTGTACAGGGAACCAATGAAGTTTAACAGAAAATAGATATATAAGCATGATAGAGAGCCAAAAACTAGGTATTGAAACTCCTGCCAGAGATATCCCTATTGCTGACTGATCCATCCAGCTTCTATGCTTAACTGCAGCTATCACTCCAAGAGGTATCCCTATCAAAAGTCCTATACTTTCTCCCACAAGAGCCAGCATAAATGTTGGTTCCAGCCTTGAAAAAATAGCCGTTGTAACTTTTTCATGTAAAAATAAAGATTCTCCTAGATCTCCTCTTATTATTTTTGAAAGCCACTCTCCAAACTGTGTAAAAAATGACTTATCATATCCAAGATGATGCTTCATAGCAGATACCTGTTTCTCCGTTGCAAAATCCCCCATCATCATCCTGACAGGATCTCCAGGCATTATGTGGGTAATCAAGAACGATATAATTATTACCACAGCTATTACCGGTATAAGCATTAATAGCCTTTTTATTATATATCTAATCATTATTCAATACTCCTTAATATATTTTTTTAGTTTTACAATAATTTTGAGTTTCTGAGATTATTTAATTTTCTATATTTAAAAAAATAGCATAACAAAAAAAGGAGCGTCCTACGCCTCTATAATTTATAATTCCCCACCTAAAAAAGCCCCCATAACTAGTGGCATAAAATGTGGTTCCCTTTGGGATTTGATTCATAAAAAGTTGAAATTTATTTAAAAATATAAAAAATGATTTGTGCAAAAAAAGAATGAATAGGTGCAGTTTTAAAACTACAGGAAAAGAAAGATATTAATTTATCTAAACTAGTTTTATTCGTGTTATCCATTTGCAGTAAATCTCGTGACTTCCACCGGAAGTTTTAATCAATTGTCACTTTCATTGAAATTTTTTCATGATGCCTCCTAAATTGTATTTTATTAGTTAATTTTGTCTTATCTTACAACATATCTAAAGAAAATGTCAATGTCATTTTAAATATTAATTTACTAAAATAGCCTTATAATTTAAAAAATATTGAATTATAGTTATTATAAACGGTATTTGTCCAAATTTTTGAGAGTAATTGCTGTTAATTTAAAATTTATTTTACAGAAAAAAATACGCCGCATAGTGTAATTCAATTAAATTTTAATTGTATTCTAATTTATTTCCAGTGATCTTTAATAGACTATATCCAACTAAGGAATAACCAAAAAAATAAATTTAATCATCTTTAAACCCAGTTATAGATACAGATATTCATATAAAAAATAGAGGCAATTGTGAATCAAGAAAAATAAATTAAATTAATATTGTACCTTTAAATCAAAATAAGATAGAATAAAACTATATTACAAATTTAATGAAAAGGTGGGAAACAATTATGATTTATTTTGACAACGCTGCAACTACACTGCCAAAACCAAAGGT
>DAOUPY010000342.1 GCA_030625925.1 Fusobacteriaceae bacterium
TATACTGGGAGGAAATATCAAATTTCCTGCTCCAAAAAACATTGAAAATAATGCTAACCCTATAACTAACCAATCTAATTTATTTTTTTTCATTTTATCCACCATCCTTAAATTTAGTATTAACCGACGAAATAATTATGTATTTCTGATGTTTTATCTTGTTTTGATAATTTTATTTAAGGTTCACCTCCAAGTTTAATACCTTTACGCTGTGTTCTACAGTTGGTTGTTTCTGTTTTTTTTTAGTTCATTTGTGCCTTTTCAAATCGATTATATTCCAAGAAACAAAAAAAGTCAAGCATAAAAAGCACGATAGTGAAAAAAGTATCAAATAAGCGATACTTTTCCAAACTTTTTAAAAAAAATTTGACTTTTCATTTTTTTTAGTGTATTACTATATTAAGATAGATAGTTGATAGTTTCAAAAAGTTAATTTAATTTTGGTTAATGTCGGTCATTAGAATTTTCATTATTAAAGATTAAAGTTTTTTGTTAAAATGTATTTTGAAAATAGCAAGAGTAATAGAATAAGTAGGAGATAATTCATGAATTATCCGTACAAAGTAGTAAATAACAATATGATAAACCAACTAGTTGTAGGTAGAAAAGCAAAGGAAAAATTTACAAATAACAAATAACAGTTGAGAGTTATTCGTTATGGTTTCGAGGTTCAAAAATAACCACTTCTAGATATTGGTTATTGGTCTAAAAATGTAATATAAAATAATAACCAACTAAATTATGAGCTGGATATTATTTTAAAAGAAAAAAGTTATTAGAAATTTAGAAGTATTAGAGTCAAAAAGTTAGAAATGAAAAAATTATTGTATTTCTGTTAGTATATTTAATGTATTTTTAAACTATCTATCTATGAAAAAAGGAACTCCGAAGAGTTCCTTTTTCATTTATTTAACCTTTAGCTATTATTTCTTCAATAAACGAAACTACTTCTTCTGCTTTTACTTCGAAAGCTTCATTAGTTTTTCTAATCTTAACTTCTACTATTCCATCCTTAGCTCCTCTTCCAACTATTAATTTAATAGGGAATCCGATTAAGTCTGCATCTTTAAATTTAAACCCTGGTCTTTCTTTTCTATCATCGATTACAGTATCGATGTTTTTATCTTTTAATTCAGCATATAATTTTTCTGCTAATCCTAGTTGATCTGCATCTTTTATACTTGCAGGAATTACATCTACTAAGTAAGGAGCTATTGACATAGGCCAGATAATTCCATTCTCATCATTATTTTGCTCTATTGCAGCTGCCATAGTTCTAGAAACTCCTATACCATAACACCCCATAGTCATTGTCTTTGTCTTCCCGTTCTCATCTAAATATGTAGCTCCCATACTTTCAGAATATTTCTTTCCAAGTTTGAATACGTGGCCAGCTTCTATTCCTCTAGCACTTTCTAATTCTCCCTCGCTGCATCTAGGACATCCTTCTCTAGCTTTTACGCTTCTAACATCTCCTACAATATGAGCTGTATAGTCTCTACCATAGTTTACGTTCATATAGTGTGTATCCACTTGGTTTCCACCGGCAGTATGGTTTATAATCTTAGTTACACTCTCATCAGCAACAAGTGTCATATCACCTAATTCAATATTATATGGTCCCATATAACCTTTTACCAAGTTATAGGCAATTAAATCTGCTTCACTTAACATAACCAGATCAGTTTCATTTAATAAGTTCTTAAGTTTAACTTCGTTTATCTCATAGTCTCCTCTTTGTAAAACCATGTATGCTTTTAATGATAACGTATCCATATAAGTTATAGCTTTTACAGTCTTAGAAGCAGGAATCCCAAAGTACTCGCAAACATCGTCTATTTTAGCAACATTAGGAGTATCTCTTAATTCTACCTCTGCTAATTCTTCTTTCGTTTCTGTTATTTCTTCTTTAACAACACTCTCTGCTTTCTCAAGGTTAGCTGCATATCCACAAGTATTGCAGTAGATTATTTCGTCTTCACCAGATTCAGCTAATACATGAAACTCCTGTGATCCGCTTCCTCCGATAGCTCCTGAATCTGCTTCTACAGATCTAAATTTAAGTCCACATCTTTCAAAAATCCTAGTATATGCAGCCTTCATATTTTCAAATTCTTCATCTAAAGATTCATCAGTTGCGTGAAATGAGTAAGCATCCTTCATTAAGAACTCTCTTCCTCTCATAAGACCGAATCTAGGTCTTCTTTCATCTCTAAATTTAGTTTGAATTTGATAAAGACTAAGGGGTAAAGATTTGTACGATGATATATCATTTCTAATTATATCTGTGATTACCTCTTCATGAGTAGGTCCTAATATAAAGTCTCTGCCATGTCTATCTTGAAGTCTCATCATTTCTGGTCCCATTGCATCCCATCTTCCAGTTTCTTTCCATAATTCTGCTGGTTGTAATACTGGCATAAACAATTCTTGAGAACCTGCTCTATCCATCTCTTCTCTAGTTATTTTCTCTACCTTTTGTAATGCTCTATACCCTAAAGGAAGGTATGTGTAAATCCCACTCGCTAATTTTTTTATCATTCCTGATCTTAACATCAATTGATGACTTACTACCTCAGCATCTTTTGGTGTTTCTTTTAATGTCTTTGCATACATTTTACTGAATCTCATATGATCTAATCCTCCTAATATTTTAATGAAAGCCTATCTCCATCAATAATTTTAAATTAATAAATTATTTTTTCTTGTAATTTTTCTTATCTATCATTATATCAAGTTTGTTTTGGTTTATCAAAATTTTTATTGATATTACGTAAATTTGTGAAAATTTTCTATAAATTATAGTATTATTATATTTACTTAATTCTACAATATCCATAAAAATTAGAAACTTATCTATATCATGGACAGATAAGTTTCGGTTTTTATTAAAC
>DAOUPY010000229.1 GCA_030625925.1 Fusobacteriaceae bacterium
CACAGAAAAACTCATAGGATTTATAGAGGGAAAAAATAATAATATTATATTTTTACTTTGGGGAGCTAAAGCTGCCAAGTATAAAAAATATATAGAGAAGTCCCAGATAATAGAGCATAATCACCCTGCCATCTGTGGGAACTTAAAAAATCCAAAAGATTTTTTAAATGGGGAGAGTTTTGAAAAAACCAGAGATCTAATCCATTGGACAGGAAAGGCAACAACTAACAAGGCGTAAGGGTAATGCCTTGTGCATATCGATAAACTATTCCTCCTAGGTTTCCCTCAGATCAAGGAAACCAAAGGTGAAGTGAAAGAAAAAAATAGCCACCAATGGACACTAATCTTCGCAGACGAAAAATATAAAAAACTAGTCACTAATAGCACGAAAGAAAATCTTAGTGATCTCTTTAATTTTTCTTTTGTAAACTTCGCTTTAAATCAAGAAAAAAGAAAACTCTGTGATTTTTAAGTCTCTGCGTTGAAAGGTTTTAACTTTATAAATTCGTGTAATTTGTGACAAAAAAGAAAAAAGATTCTCTTAATCTCTTTGCTTTGTGCTGAAGAATTTGAGGTTTAGATTGGTGGTAGAAAGTCAGATTTTAGTCTGTGTCAGGTCTTTTAAATTCGAGAAGATAAGTGTAGATTTGTGTCGAAAAAAATTAAAATTAATATGTTTTAAAAGGAGAAAAGAAATGAAGTATTTTTTATTTACAGGTCACCCCAAGGGTGAATTAGATATAGTCAGCCAGGAAAAAGAGGAGAGAATCAGAAGTTATTTTAACGGGGTTGATACCATAGAAACCAAATTGACTTTGGATGGGAAAGAGTATAATGCTGTGATAGATTATGAAATGTTTGCAAATTTAACTAATTTTGACTGTTTTAACTGTGTGGAACATTGCTGCGGCGATGCCCCGGCAATATTCAATAAAAAAATTAGAAATTTTATATTGGAGAATAAAGAACGTTACAATGAACTGACTAAAACTTTGGATATATTAGAAGAGTTGGGTAACGATGATGATGAGATAGAAGATATGATCCTAGAGGAAGATGTATTAATTCCTGCTAAATATTTAGGAGATGAAGTGGATCTATGTGCCTGTGCATATACTCCTAAAAATGGTCAGACTCTTTGCTCGCTGCATTCAATTTGTTTGGATAAAAATATGACACCAAAGGAAATTATAGATAATAAACCTCTCATCTGCAGCATATGGCCGCTGGAGATAATATTGGATGAAAAAACTAATACTCTCTATCTCACACTGCCAGATGATTTCACTAATAATTTCACTATAGAGAATTTTTATACAAAATCTTGTATAAATATAGACTTTGCGATGAGTCCTATTTTTAGGCGGGAAAACCCAAATGGTTTCCTTGAAGAGGACTTCAAACCGTTTATAGTTACCTATGGTGAAACGTTGAAAAGTGTCTTAGGAGAGAAGGTATATGATATTATAAAAAATAAATTATTACAGGAAAAAATACTGGAAAACGATGATTTTGTCATAGAAACAGAACAAATAAACAGAGTCTTGACATAAAAGGGTATAAATAAATGATATTTTTTTGTAAAAAATGTTGCATTTTTTTAACCTTTAGTTATATAATACTTTTAAGGAGTTTAATACTAAAAAAATTATTCGGGGGATTTGATTATGCATAAAGTAAGATTAGAAGATATTAAAATGGCACAAAAGGTTTTAAAACCGGTTATAAAAGACACTTCTTTATTAGAATGTAAAGAATTGAGTAAGATAACAGGCGGAAATGTTTATTTAAAGGCAGAAAACCTTCAATTGACAGGATCTTTTAAGATAAGAGGTGCATTTAACAAGATAAGTAACCTAAGTGACGCAGAAAAAGCAGCAGGAGTAATTGCATCTTCAGCTGGAAACCATGCTCAAGGGGTAGCACTTAGTGCAACTAAGTTAGGAATAAAATCAACTATAGTGATGCCGGAAATCGCACCATTAGCAAAGGTAGCAGCGACTAAAAACTTTGGTGCAGAGGTAGTATTACACGGTTCTGTATATGATGATGCCTATGCAAAAGCCTGTGAGATTCAAAAAGAGACTGGAGCTACATTCTTGCATCCATTTGACGATAAATTTGTAATTGCAGGACAAGGAACTATAGGATTAGAAATCTTAACTCAATTGGAAGACGTAGATGCTGTTCTTGTTCCAATCGGTGGAGGAGGAATCTTAGCTGGAATCTCGACTGCCATAAAAGCAATCAAGCCAAGTGTAAAAATAATTGGAGTAGAAGCCGCTCATGCACCTTGTATGAAGAGTGCAATTGAAAAAGGTGAAGTTTATACAATAGATTCAAAAGCTACAATAGCTGATGGAATTGCTGTAAGAAGAGCTGGAGAGTTAACTTATGAAATCATCAAGGAAAATGTAGATGAGTTCGTAACTGTTACAGAAGCAGAGATAGCTCAGGCTGTATTATTATTATTGGAAAAGGGTAAGATAGTAGCAGAGGGAGCCGGAGCAGTATCGGTGGCAGCACTTTTAAACAATAGCTTAGACCTTAAAGGTAAAAATATAGTATCTGTAATATCTGGTGGAAACTTAGATGTTAACCTTATGGAAAGAATCATCAACAAAGCATTGATCGGTGCGAACAGAAGATATACATTAAAGGTAAAATTAGTAGATAAAGCAGGAGAGATGACTAAATTATTAGGATTGATAGCTGAATTAAAGGCAAACATCTTAACTCTTAATCAAACAATGTATAAAAATTCCCTTGCAATTGGTGAGCAGGAAGTAAAGCTTACTTTAGAAACTTTTGATAAGGAGCACACTGATAAAATTGTAGCAAAATTAACTGAAGAAGGATATGAAATATTAGGTTAATTAGAAGTTAATATAGAATCAGAAAAAGATCCAATATATATTGGGTCTTTTTTTTCAAGCAGTTATAAATTTATTAAAAAGTATTGCAATTAAAATTCATAAAATATTATACCCGCCCTACGGACACCCTCTCTCTGTGAGGTCCACATTTAAAATTCAGTATTAACTATACTTAATTTTAATACTCAATCGGCCGATAATAAGGGGGCGTGATTATCATATTAAGGAGAAAAATCAATAAAATTTTTATTTACAAATAGGGAGGAAAGATGGCAGAGCTTAGAATACCCAGGGAAGAAGAGAGAGTCGAGTTAGAAAAGCAGTATGAGTGCCTAAAAAGAGGCTGTATATATGTAGAAGCACTCTTATCTGTGAGCTATAATATGTTCAACAGTACTCTTATACCAAGGATTAGATGTACAAGTGGAAATTTTTATTTAAATCCTGAGAGTAAGATCTGTGGAAATTTTTGTAAGTCGTTATAATTTGTTTATAATAGAGGAAATTATACAATAAAAAGTTGGAGGAAAGATGTTTTTTATAGGAATATTTGGAATTGGACAAAAAAGAAAAATTCTTAAAGAAGTAAAATTTAAATGCACAGGATGTGTGGGAGAAAAAGCTGTTTTAATTCAAGAAAGTAAAAGTTTTGATTTGTTTTTTATTCCTGTATATCATTGGGATAAAGTATATTTAATAAACTGTTTGTCATGTGGAAGTTTATATAAAGTCAAAAAAGAAAAAATCATCCAAATAATTGAGAATTCTAAAGTAGAATATGATGATATAGAAGATATTATCTATGAAAAAGTTAGTTGTCCAAAGTGTGGTACTGGAATAGATAAAAGTTTTAAATATTGTCCAAAATGTGGAAAGAAGTTATAAAATTGCCTATTATTATTTAGGGAGTTATAGATTGATTTTAGTAATATAAGAACTCTTACCTAAATATAAGATTTTTTAGTAGAGTGACAAAACAGAGGAAAACCGATATAATAGAAGAAACAATTAATAGAAAAAGGAGTACTTATGTTAAAAATACACTTTGTTAGACATGGACAGACCGAATGGAATGTCATAAAAAAATTGCAGGGACATCTAAATTCCCCATTGACTGAAGAGGGAATAGAGCAGACAGAA
>DAOUPY010000200.1 GCA_030625925.1 Fusobacteriaceae bacterium
GACTAATTCTTGAGAAGATTTAGTCGCTTTTTTATATATTAGACCTCACCTCTAGCATTTAGAAAGAGTAACGCCCTCTTTTGTTCCCCCTCTTTATAAGTGGGGGGGCATGGGAGAGGAGGAGTTTTATGGAATAGTATAGTCATTAGTTATTTCTCCGATGGTCTTTAACCACTCTTCCTTCCTATGGTCTCTCTTCGTTAAAGAAACCAAAGTGGAGATGAGAGGAAATCTAAACCATTCTTCTTTTTTATAGTATTTTCAATGATTATTAAAATTAAGCTTTAGAGCTTTTTCGTCATAATTTTTGTTTTTTTAAGATATTACAAAAGATAATCTATCAATGTAATGAATATTTTTATAATTGCTATATATAAGAATGATTTAAACAAAAGATTGAGGAACTTATATCTAAAAAATGTACTAAACTAAAAATCGAATTGAAGTAGTTCTTCAAAGATAGATTTTAACTTAATAATTAGTATTAAGAAGGAATAACACATCATTAATAGTAAAAGGTAAGTAAATAGAATATTATTATGGAGGAATTATGGCAAATAACTTTTCAAGACCATTAAATACAAATATTTTAGCTGGAGAATTTTTAGAAAATGTTTTAGATTATAGCCAAGCTGATTTAGATCAGAAAGCAGATGAAATTGTTTCAGCAGAACTAAAAATCAGAACAATTGATAATAAAACAACACTACTTTACGAAGATTATCGTCATACTCAATACAGAAGTACAAATGATAGAAAGAAATTAAGAAATCAGATAATAACAGAATTATTAACTTTTAAAAGACTTGAAAATGATGAAAATATAAAGCTTGGAGATGGAGGATGTCTTCCTAGAGTAAAAAATATTAAAGCGGAAAAAAATGCTTATCTTATAATAGGACTACCTGCATCTGGAAAATCTGGAATTGCGAATACGATAGCAGATAAAACAGGATCTCTTATTTTAGATTCAGACTATGCTAAAAGAAAAATCCCTGAATTTGCTAAAGATAATGGAGCGTCTTTAGTACATGAGGAATCATCAATGTTAATTCTTGGAAGTAAATTGGATCCTACTTTTCCATGTATATACAATTATTGCGAAGATAAAAATTTTAATATTGTAGTGCCTAAAATAGGTCATGATAAAGTTTCTGTGGAAAAACTGGCTGAAAAATTTAAAAACGATGGATATAAGGTTCATCTTATTCTTGTGAGTTTAGATAGAAAAAAAGCTACTCTGAGAGCATTGAAAAGATTTATAGATACAGGAAGATATGTACCACTTTCTTTAATTTTTGATGTATACAGTAATGATCCTATATTAACTTATTATCGTATTAAAGATAGCAAAATATTTTCATCTTATGGAAAACTGTCAACAGACGTAGTGTTAGGGAAAAATGCAATTGTAAAAGACGAAGTACTTGATAGCCCAGTTAATTTTTTTAAATAAAAGGAGGGAATAATGAAGAAAAAGAGATTAAGAATGATAAAAAAATTATCAATAAAATCTTCTAGAGGAGACTTAGGAAAAAATATTACTACTAATATTGATAATATTAATCCTGAAAACATTAGTGTTTATCCTGAAAATATTAAATTAAAAGAATATAAAGAAAATAGAATTAACATTACTAAAGCTATTGCTCATATTCGCAACGAAGAAATTAAAGAAATTGATTTAATGCCTAACAAAAAATTGTCCCTTAAAGAGAAACATGAAATGAGAGCAGTATTTTCTAAACTTTTATCAAAAAAATATTAAAAATTAAGTTATTAAAAACTAAGAGCCAAAAAATAATTTTAGCTCTTTTTTATTTTCACCTTCACAGAATTGCCTCCCCTCTATTTACGAAAGAGAGGGGAACGGAAGGGGTGAGTTCTATGTTAGACCTTAAAAATACCTCACTAATATATATATATAACACTCAGGATAAGAGATTGAAATGTAACAATTAGTCCAAATTTAAAAAATTCTATCTCTTTCCCTTACGAAAAGAAATATATATTAAGAAGGTAAGAGATCAATATAGAAATTATTAACCTAAAAACCTCCAGATTAATTTAATTAATCTGGAGGTTTTTATATTATTTGACACTTTTTTTATAATTTTTTATGACACAACCACCAATCAAAACATGTAATAGTTTTGTCTTCTAAACGTTTTTTAGCCTCAGCTTCAGTGGTTGCAGGTGGAACAATTACATTTGAACCAATCAGATCATTATTTGGCCAGTTAGCAGGGATTGCTACACCATTTGCATCGGAAGTTTGGAGAGCTTTGACAGATCTCAAAACTTCGTCCATATTTCTGCCAATCTCCTGTGGATAATACATGATTAGCCTGACTTTCCCATCGGGGTCAATGATAAATACGGCTCTAACAGTATTAGTACCTTTTCCCGGGTGTAACATCCCCAGTTTATTAGCAATGGTATCATTTCCAGCAATTACAGGATATTTTATCACCACATCTAAATTTTCTTTGATCCATTCTACCCACTTAATATGAGAGAAAACTTGGTCAATAGACATCCCAATGAGTAAACAGTTTAATTTATCTAACTCTTCTTGGATCTTTTGAAATCCAACAAATTCAGTGGTGCAAACTGGTGTAAAATCAGCAGGATGACTAAACAGCACAAACCATGATCCCTTTAAATCACTGGGTAAATTTAGTGGACCATGTGTAGTTTGGACCTCTAATTCAGGGAACCTATCCCCCAATAACGGCATGTTATTTTCCATAATAATACCTCCTAAAAAATTATTATTCTTCACTATAATTAATAGCTTCTAAAATATAAAAAGTCAACCTTAAAAATACCTAACCAACAGATATATAATACTCAAGACAAGAGATTGAAATGTAATGATTATTCCAAATTTAAAAAAATGAAAAAACCCTATATCTTTTCCTGCTTTTTTTGCTATACTAGCTCCTACAATGTTTGCAGCTGCTCCTATAAGGGTCATATTCCCGCCAAAACACACTCCCATGGAGAGTGCCCACCATAGGGGAGCAATATTTTCTCCCATTTGAGGAATGAGCTCTCCTATTATCTTAGTGAATGAAATTGTATAGGGAACTACTCCGATTATTGGAGAAAATATAGTGGAGGAGATCACAGTGAGAATAACTGTTAATTTTGCATCTCCATCGGTAACATTTAGAATGAAATCACCGATATCACTAATTAATCCAGTAGCAGCAAGGCCGTCTACCAGAATAAACAATCCAGCAAAGAAAAATAAGGTTGACCATTCTATTTTTTTATAGATTTCATCGGGATCTTTTTTTGTTAAAAGGATTAATAGTGTCGCTCCAGAGATGGAGATTACAGCTAATCCTATATCTGTAATTACATTGGAAACAAATCCAAGCATCACTAGGATAAAAACTATGATTGATTTTTTTAAAAGAACCTTATCTTTTATGATCCTGCTTGCATCCATCTCCATAATTTTAGCTTTTCTCAGCCTGGAAACCTTTAGTTTTTTATGGAAAAAAATTACCATAAGGGTCAGAAAAAAAATCATATTAATGATTACAATAGGACCCATATTGAGGAGGAAATCATTGAATCCTAGACCTGACTTAGCTCCTATAATTAAATTAGGCGGATCCCCGATTAAGGTAGCTGCTCCTCCTATATTCACAGAGAATATCTCGGTAAAAAGAAATGGCAGGGAGTCTATCTTTAGCTCTTCGGCAATCAAGATAGATATTGGAAATATTAGGAGGATTGTTGTAACATTGTCTAAGAGTGCAGATGCGATAGCAGAGACTATCCCCAAAAATATCATGATCTTAATGGGATCACCCTTGGCTAACTGAGCTATTTTTATGGCTACCCATTGGAATATTCCCGTTTCAGCCATGATACTTACAATGATCATAAGTCCCATAAGTAAAATTAATATCTCTATATTACTGCTGATGGCATGAAGTGCTTCATGCTCATCTATAACTCTAAAAAATACCACAGCAGCTCCTCCAATAATGGCAGCGGAGGATCTAGGTATTTTTTCAGTTATGATAAAATAAAAGGTTATGATAAATACTATAAGTGCTATTACAAGATCTAAATTCATGAGTTACATCACCTCGATTTTCTAATTGATATATACATCAGCCTTAAATATTATCCTTTAAAATTAATTTTAGGAGGATACAGCATGAATGATTGGTTAAATATATTAGCAGGTGGAGGATCTGCCATAGCAGAATTGTTTTTAGAGGAATAGTTAAGTTTTTTACGTAAATTAATATATAATTTCAAACTATAAATTATATGTAATTTATTTAAAATAATTTGGGGGTATCGAGTATGTCTATAAAGTACAAAATTATTGAATTGATCAAGGGGGATATAACAAAGTTAAAAAATGACGCAATTGTAAATGCAGCCAA
>DAOUPY010000008.1 GCA_030625925.1 Fusobacteriaceae bacterium
TATTATATCGTTTTTTCTATGTTTTCCTTCATTATATAATCAACCTTCCATTAACTGTATATTTTTCAGTATGGTTACTCTCTCTTCTTTTGTTATAATTTTTTCTATTAAAAATGACCCTATAAGATAAATTGTGATCATTAAAAAAACATGTATAGCAGTAAATTTATATCCCAAAGATCCTATTTCAACCATAACAAGCGGGAGTTTAGTAGACATCCATATACTTAAAAAAAATATGACATTAGAATATTTCACCCCTTTTTTTAGAAGCAGAGCAGCGACCGGAAAAGCAGCGTAAAGAGGTCCCACAGCTATGGTTCCCAGCATAAAAGAATAAAATAAGCCCTTTGCTCCTGAATCTTCTCCCATATGTTTCATCATTGATTCTTTGGGCACCCATACATCGAGAAGTCCTATAAGAATAAATATAGGGGGGATCAACATAAACAAAGTTTTTAAATTACTTCCGGCTATATTTAATATTATTCCTCCTAATTCGATTTTATAAAGGCTGATTATTCCAGTGATAAAAAGAAGTCCCAGTGTCCATCTATATTTTTTTATTAATGCCATTTACATCACCCATCCTATTACGGCTGCAAAAATTAAAGATCCTATTAATGCCATCCCGTTTCTTAAAATTGTCATTTTTTTGTTAAAATATTTCATTTCAACTGCGATACTTGCCACTCCTACCGCCATTGAACTTGATAAAAATGCCGCGACCTGGGAATATCCAGCTCCATTCTCAATTAAAGTTCCGCCTAAAGGAAATGCTACAAAACTGGGGATAAATGAAACTGCCCCTATAAATAAACCAATTAATACTCCAAAAATCCCGGCATCTCTCCCTAAAACTTTTCCTATTAACTCCGGAGTAACAAAAGTCAAAAGCAATCCAACAAATAAAACCATGGGCAGCAGAGCCGGAATAAGATTCATAAAAGATTTATATGCTTTTGCCAAAGCTTTCTCTGTCTTTTTTTTATCTTTTATAAAAGATACCCCCAATAAAATAAACGATATAAAATAAAATATAACACCTGTAGACATCCATTTCCTCCTTTTGTAAATATTAACATATTTTGATTTGATAATATATGAGTGCAAAAAAAATTATTTTTTTTTGCACTCTCCACCATGATTTTTACAATTCAAATCACATTTATCGGGTATATCCCAGTCTAGAGATTTGAATTTATCCTTTCTTTTTTCATGGTTTTCTAAAAATTCTGATTCTAAGATCTCAGATATAAATTCTTTTCCCATGCTGAGATTATCATTTATAACCGTATAATAGATCTGATATCCTATTTTTTTACCTTTTATTATATTTGAAGATTTTAGAATTTTCAGATGCTGTGATACTGCTGATTCGGATATCTCAAGATGTTTCGATATCCCGCGGGCACAAAAATTTTGTTCAGATAAAAGAATTAATATTTTTAATCTTGTTTCATCGCCTAAAGCTTTAAAAACTCCCACTATATCTTTCAAAATATCACCTCTCTTTTTAGTTAAGTGTTTACTTAACCAAATTATACATATTTTTCTTATTTTTGTCAACTGAGAATAAGACGAAACGTGAAAAGTTAATTTTAGAGAAAAGCCGT
Organism: Fusobacteriaceae bacterium; assembly: GCA_030625925.1. Lineage (GTDB taxonomy): Bacteria > Fusobacteriota > Fusobacteriia > Fusobacteriales > Fusobacteriaceae > Psychrilyobacter. Next base: position 1,617 of record DAOUPY010000008.1, read on the forward strand.
CTATTGCTTTAGGAGATCAAAGCATAAAGGTATATGAATCTGGAGTACTTTTTAAAAAGTACTTTTTGTATAAACGACAAAAATTATTATTTGATTATATATATTAATATATTTTAATAGGGTAATTTTTTGCAGGAAGAATAATAAGTGTTAAGTAATTATTAATAGTCGTATACTTATTTGTAAACCTATAAAAACAGTTATCACTGATGTTTCGCGCTAGTTAAAGCCCTGTAAATATTAAGGTTATGCTTTAATTTTTTTTAAAATTTTATATGAAATTTTATATGAAATTTTATATTTTGTTGATTTTAAAGAAAATAGAGAGCTGTTTGCCCGCCGGAGGCGGGCAAACTCCTTGATTTTAAAAGCGTGCACCATCGCAAAGTTCAGTTATCAGTATGAGGAGGCAGTATTTATGAAAAATATATTTTGGTTAGCTTTTTTTTGGAGTTCTGTCGCCGCTATGGTCACTACTATGGGTATCTATACAATACACCGGTTTAAAGACTGGGGACGGAATAACACCACATATTTTATATGTTTTGCTGCCGGAGTACTTATATCCGCCTCTTTTCTTCATATAATCCCTATGTCTTTTTCCATGAATTCTCAAGCCCCAAAATACCTGTTATCAGGATTTTTTGGATTACATCTGTTTAATCGTTTTATTACAGCATTTGTCTGTGAAAAAGATCCAGAAAAGCTGGAATATAATATAGGCCTCATAACCATGCTGGGTATCGGATTTCACTCTTTTATCGATGGATTTGTGTACTCAATCTCTTTTACTGTAAATATCTTTACAGGTTTTTTAGCAACTACAGGTATGGTGCTGCATGAATTCCCCGAAGGCATAATCACGTATCTAATACTGATTCGAAGTGGATTTAGTGAACGGACTTCTCTAATTTTAGCTTTTTTAGCTGCAGCTTTAACTACTCCGCTGGGAATGCTGGTTTCTTACCCGATCATCAGTAGGATAGATCGAGAAACACTGGGTGCTTTATTAGCACTTTCAGCAGGGGCATTGGTCTATGTCGGAGCAACCCATCTTTTACCCAAAGCGGAACAAGAGCATAAAAAATTTAGTCTGGTTGTATTAGGAGCCGGTGTTCTTGTTGCTTCTATTATTGTATTATCAAAACATAATTAGAAAATTAGAAGACATCTAAAGCTTACTAATGATTTTTGGAGAGTTGATGAAATATACATTAAGGTAAAAGGTGAACGAAAATATTTTGAAAGGAGCAGTGAAATTATGAAAGTTTTTGGACCGGTACCTTCGAGGAGGCTTGGACGTAGTATGGGCATCAATAATATACCTCTTAAAATATGTAGTTATTCATGTATATACTGCCAGCTTGGACGTTCCACTCAAGTAACAGTGAATAGGAAAGAATTTTTTTCACCTTCGGAAATCCTGGATGAAGTGAAGGAAAAAGTAAAAAAAATAAAAGACTTGGGGGAAAGAATAGACTATCTGACTTTTGTGTCTGACGGAGAGCCCACATTGGATATAAATCTGGGATCTGAGATAGAACTGGTGAAAGAGACGGGAATAAAAACAGCAGTAATCAGTAATGCATCACTCATATGGAGAGAAGATGTACAGAGAGATCTACTTAAGGCAGATCTTGTATCGCTGAAAGTCGATGCCGTGGATGAAGATGTATGGAAAAAGATCGATCGCCCCTATGGAACTATGAAACTGGAGAAAATACTAAAGGGCATTCTGGAGTTTTCCCGGAAGTATAGGGGGGAGCTTATCACAGAGACGATGCTTGTAAGAGGTGTAAATGACAGTTCTGAGCACTTGAATGAGGTCGCTGAATTTCTAAAGGGTGTAGAGGCGGATACATCATACATATCTATCCCCACAAGACCCCCTGCAGAAAAATATGTGCTCCCACCTGAGGAGGAGACAATTAACTCAGCTTATCAAATATTCAGCAAAAAACTGGATCATGTTGAATACCTTATCGGCTATGAAGGGAATAAGTTTGATATTACTGGGGATCTCAAGGAGGATATACTGAGTATTACATCAGTTCATCCCATGAAAAAAGAAGCGATACAAAAACTAATTGAGAAAGCTGGAGAAAGTTGGGATGTAATAGAGGAGATGGTATCACATAATGAGCTCGTGAAGACGATTTATCAGGATGAAATTTTTTATATGCGAAAACTAAAGAAGGAGAAAAAATAAAAAATTATAACCAAGTCTGTTGCAAATCTTGTGTAAACTACAATTACATTAATTTGGAGGTTTACACAAAATTTAGGATAGACTACTATAACCAAGTAATAGATATAGTGTAAATAATTTTGTGCTGCCTATAATTTTTATTCTCTATCCTTCTGGAAAAAGCTTTGATTTATAGTAGCTATCAGCTAGATAGAGAGCCTGTATAGGGTTGTGACCTAGCACCCTGTCTTTTACCGCCATAACAGTCACAGGAGCTTCTGAATATTTGATAAAGAGAGAATCGTGTCCTACGCAAAGCCCAAGCATGAGATTGAGATCTGTATCAGCCTTGTTTAGAAGTTTGGCTTGACCTATGGGATTACACATAGCCTCATGTTCACACTGTGGTCTCACTTGCTCCTCTCTCTCTATCCCAATAATAGATTTAGGGATACTACCACTCTTACATATAACCGATTCCACCTGAAAACCATTTTTTCTTAATATCTCATGGAGAATCTTTGTTTCTTTTTTGAGTCCTATACAGAATGCTATTCCAATTTTTTCATACTTACATTTTCTAGCAAAGTCCATTATTTCTTCTATCCTCGTTTTTTTACAGTAGCCCTCTGCCTCTACTAGAGCAGAGTTTCTAGCAAGCATGTAATTTTCATCCTTTTTATACTCTGCCTTGCTTTCCTCCATTATCTCATCTCTGCAGGGACAGTTTTTGGGTGCTTTTTCTATATCCCCTGTTCTACAGACATCCATATTACATATTCCACACGTATACATCTTTATTTTCTCCTCCCTATTTATAGGTAAAATTTTTATTGATTTTTTCTTTGATCCTTTTTAAGTTGACGTTACCTTATCTGCTATATCCTTATTTTACTTCCTGTATAACTATAAGAAATTTTATCTCCCAGTATATTTTTTAATTTGATAAAACCATCTATCCCTGTACAATGATTTGTATAAATTTTATCTATATTTATTTTTTTTAATTCTTCAATTGTTTTTTCTATTTTTTCGTCATTCATCTCTTTAAGACCTTTTTTATTTAACTTTATCCCACTTAGGTGCATCCCACCCAAAACTAAATTTATACTATCTATCTTTGTTTTCTTCATAGCTGTTTTTGAAATATTTATAATTCCATTGTGTGAACATCCTGTAATAATATTCAACTTTTCATCTTTGACTACAGCTAAAAAAAGTTCATCCTGGAATTTATCCCCCACATAATTATCACTATCTTTAACAAATAAATTTTGTTCAATTTTTTCAAAATCCGTATATTCGCTTATCTCTGTAATAACCCTAATATTTTCATTTAAAATGTAATCTTCTTCAAGAATTAAAAATTCATTGGGGTAATTTTTATATTCAGTCCTCAGCTTAAAACCTATTTCTCTCATATTCCCAGTGGTACTTGAATACTTTTGCTGAAGGATATTTTTTTTCATAATTATTTTTGCTGTTTTATTAACTTCTAAAACTTTTTCCAGTCCGCCTGTGTGATCATAATGGCCATGACTTAATATTATAAAGTCTATATCTTTCAAATCTTCTTCCATCAATTTTGCATTCTCAAGGACTATTCCTGTTTGTCCAACATCAAATAGTATTTTACAATCTCCTGTTTTAATCAAAAATGATAACCCGTGTTCTGCTTTTAAATCCTTTTTATAGACTAAATTTTCAACTAAAGTAATTATCTCCATACAGATACTCTCCTTTTGATCTTTTATTTCTGTTTCAAATTTCTTCATAAACTATCCGAGAGATAATTCAAACTATTAATCATTTACAGTAATTTTAATATCTCACTATTGAGCACTTCATATCCTTGGGTTGAGAGGTGAATACCATCAGTGGAATACTCACTCTTTAAGTTAAGTTTTTCATCGCAAAAAAGATGATGTAAATCTAAAAATTTAAAATTATTGCATGCTGCAATTTTTTCTATCTCTTTATTTAATTTTCGAACTTTTGCATTTATTCTTCCATGTTTTTCTATAGGAAGTACAGATAAAAGAATAATTTCTTCAAAATTTATTTGCAATATTTGTAATATTTTTTTATAAAGATCACAACTTTTTTCCAATGAGAATTTTTTCAGGATATCGTTTATCCCAGCCTTGAAAATTATCTTATTACACTCTAATTTTCTTACTTCTCCTATCCTTGACCAAATGTCCAATGTAGTGTCTCCAGCGACACCTAAATTTAATATTTCATTGTGTTTTAAGGGATTCCATTCGGTTATACTATCCCCTAACATAACTGTCTTCTTCATTTTTTTCTCCTAATTATTTACTTTTTTTACAATTTTTAGCAATATCTAAGTTTTATCCAAACTTAAGTTTTGGACTTACACTCCAAATATGCCACTATTTCTTCAATAATTTCTTTCGAAGGTAATTTAGAACTTTTTAAAGCTTCTTCTAAGGTTACCTTTTCAGAAAATGTACATCCCATGCACTTTAATCCATAATTCTCAAAAATTTCTACGATAAAAGGAGAATTTTTGAAAAGTTTTTGAATATTTGTCTTCAAAAGAAGTTTTTCATTTATCATAGCAACTACTCCTTATCATTCTTCAATTACTGTCGTTTTCCATACATATCAAACTCATCGGCTCAACACCTATTTTTTTTGCCACGACATCACATTTTGCCATAAACAGCATATATACATCTTCTCTGTCTATCCCACTTAAAGTTTCATAGTTCCCCTGCCCCTTTGCTATCACTATATCTGACTTGTAAAAAAGTTTTTTGAATTCATCTTTCACATCCTTGATAACAGTTCCAGGAGCTCCATCTCCATTGTCTAAAACCTCTGCCACTTCCTCCATTTTAACCATTTTGGCATCTTCCAGAGTCACATCATTTATGATCGGCTTTCCCCTTACACCATAGTATATATTTAAATTTGGAAAAATACTCTTTAAATGCTCGATAAATACCTTGTCAATTACTATCTCTCCGCAGTTGTCTCCGATATAGAGGAGTGTGTCTGCTTTTTCTAGTTTTTTATACATTTCAATACTATCATTTATTTTTAGTTGTTTTTCATGAACTTCGTCGAATTTTTTCAAAACAAACTCTTTTGTAATATTGTATTCTGTTCCAAAATCTATTATATTTCCTGTAATTGCTAGCTTTAAAGCTACATTAAAACTATCAGAGGAATTATCTATTATCTCCTTAAGCCTTGTTTCCATCCCTAAAAGTTCTTTGTTGTAGTACTCTTTAATCTCCCTATAGGGATTGTCCGTCTGGGCAAACTTGCATATTATAGAATATACATTTTTCGCCAGGTATGGAGGAGGGTTTTTATAATTTTCTTTTTTTAGTGAATTTAGAATTTCCCTCATCATTTCTTCACTTTTCAAGTCATCTATATTTAAAAAATCTGCTATTTTTATCCCCTGTTTAATAAGACATGGGACGCAGGATAAAGTTGTCTGCATTTTAAAACCACCTTTTTTCAAAAATAGGGACGTAAAATACGTCCCTGAATTAATTCTAATCCAAAGATTAGACTGTAAATCTCTTATAACGATCTAAATTAAATCATTTATGAATTTAAAAAATCCTATCTCTTTAAAAAATTCCTTCTCTCCTACAGAGGGAATAGTTTTAGTGACGATAGACTTCACTATTTTTGTAGTAAATGGTATCTTTAATCCTACTACAATATTATTTTCTGAACAATATTTTTCAATCATCTCACTATGGTGGGGAGACAGATCGAATTTATTGATAACTACCTGAACTTTAAGATTTAATTTTTTAGTCAATTCGTAGACCCTTTTCAGATCGTGAAGCCCGGAAAAAGTAGACTCAGTAACTATAACAACCTGACTGGCTCCTGTGAGAGAACTGATAACATTACAGGCAATACCAGGGGAACCGTCTATTATTATATTTTTTTTATTGTTTAAAACTGCCAATGCTTTGGCTTTTTTTCTGACTTCGGCCACTAATTTTCCAGATGTTTCCTCTCCAGGTATAAGTTTTGCATGGACAAAATTTCCAAAAGCTGTGTCCGATTCATAGAGTTCTCCCACGACTGCATCCTCCATTGAGATTGCATCTACAGGGCAGACAAACTCACAGACCCCGCACCCCTCGCATTTAGATTGGGCTAAGATTATATCCTTTGAGATGGCAGAAAATTTACAGTGTTTTTCACAGAGACCGCATTTAATACATTTTTCCTGATCTATAATGGCTTTTTTTAATCCTACAAATCTATGGGTAGATTTTATTTTTGGATCCAGTAAGATATTTAAATCTGGAGCATCTACATCACAGTCAGCAATGATTAAATCTTCTAAATATGGGATGAGGGAAGCTGTTAAAGTGGTTTTCCCAGTTCCTCCCTTACCAGAGATAACTACAATTTCATTTATATTCATAATGATCTCCTCCCTTCTATTATATTTTTATAGATATCAGTAAAGAAATTTTGATATTCAGGAAGTGAATCACTAAAAATTTTCCCGTCAGCATAGAGTTCAGCTATTTTTTTATCAAAAGGGATCTCTCCCAAAATTTCTATATTTTCATCCTCGCAATAACGATAGATTTCATCATCTCCTAATCCGGCTTTGTTGATAATAAGTCCGAAAGGGATCTTCATTTCACGCAGCATCTCCACAACCATCTTCATATCGCTGACTCCAAATGGTGTAGGCTCAGAAACGATTATGGCATAATCCACATCTTCCACTGCTGCTACTGTAGCACATGAAGTACCTGGAGGAGAATCGATAAAAATAGTTTTTTCATCTAAATCAGAATATTTTTTTAATTGATTTATGATCTTTACTCCTGACATCTCACCGATATTTAAAAGACCGTAATAAAGATCTGTATTATATTTTGATCTGCCTTTAAATATTTGTCCAATCTCACGTTTCTTATATGTAATAGCACCATTTGGGCAGACCAATTTACAACCGCCGCAGTCATGACAGCTTTCACTGAAGATAACTACTTGGTTTTTAGCAGGGATAATAGCATTGTAATTACAGAAATCCCCGCACTTGCCGCAAAGGGTACAAAGTTCTTTGTCGATAGATGGATACAGTGTATATACAGGTTCAGAGGTTGGATTTTTCATATTCATAAAAATATGTAAATTCGGCTCCTCCACATCGGAATCCACACTTATAGAATTTTTTATATTAACAGCGAAATTAGAAGTGACAGTAGTTTTACCTGTCCCTCCTTTTCCGCTTAAAACAGCTATTTTCATAATCTAGTCAGTCCTTTCTTTTTTGTTATTTCTTTTAATTTACCGGCTTTATATGCCTCTAAAACTTCTCCTACACTCTTGTAATCCTCTTGAGAAACAGTTTTTATTTCAAAGGCTTCCATAGCTGTTTCAGCTTTAGGTCCCAGATGAGGAACGATAGCTGTATCTACATTATATTTTGAAAGTAATTTTACTGCTTCTCCCCCTGCACCACTGGCTTGATTTTTAGCTGTATTTTCAACGGTTTCAACAGCCATTGTATCCAGGTCTATAATAGTAAAGTTTTCTGATCTTCCAAATCTTTCATCGACTAAACTATCCAATCCTTCTTTTTTTGAACATATTGATATTTTCATATTATTCCTCCTGATTTTATTTAAAGATTTTTTAATTTTTCCTCTATTATTTCTAATTCTCCTTGCAGACTGATTTTTCTTAAATTAAGCAGTTCTTTTTCAGTATATTCAACATCTTGTCTGAATCCCTGTACAAATCTTTTTCCTAAAGATAAAACACTTTCTTTAGTTTCAAAATTGGTATTTTTATAACCGTAACAATAACCTAATTTTCTTCCCATTCCTTGTCCTTTGTTCATTGGACCTCTTCCATTACCATTCATAGAAATAGCCTCCTCATTTTCATTTTTAAAATTGGCATTTTTATAGCCGTAACAATAACCTAATTTTCTTCCCATTCCTTGTCCTCTGTCCATTGGACCTTTTCCATTACCATTCATAAAAATAACCTCCTCATATTTTTCAAAATAATTTAGCATACATAAATATTTGTCTATCAAAATTTATGTTTTTAAGATAAGCCGAAAATAAATTCGGCTTATCTATAATTAATATTGTTTTTAATTATTACACTCGTGATCACCATGATCGTGAGTACAAGCAGATCCGGTAGATGCCAGATGCCCACCTAAAAATGTATTTAAATTGTCTGTGATGCTCCCGGTAGCTCCTAAGATAACATCTATATTTTGTGTTTTAAAGAGATTGATCGCCATGGCTCCCATCCCTCCTGTAATTATAGTAGTAATCTTATGTTCTCCTAAAAATTTTGGTAATACACCAGGTGCATGAGCCGGCGGAGTGATGAATTCTTCCGATACAACTTCTCCTCCCTTTATATTCAATACTCTAAACTCAGCACAGTGTCCAAAATGTTCCTCGACGTTTAACCTGTCATTTGTGGGAAATGCGATTTTTAATTCCATGATTTGTTCCTCCTTATATTTTGGTTTAACAGTTAATGTTTGTTTTTTATAACTCCCTCTGTTCTGTGCATATGCACAATTATATTTTATTATAATAAAACTAATTTGTCAATATTATTTTAGAGGCTCTGTGAAGGTTTCTCTTTCAAAAAGCTACACAGGAGGAATTTTTAAAAAATTATGGTATACCCTATCATGGTATTACTGACAAGGAACCCGATTAAAAATACCCATATACTACTTTTAAAGTATATCTAAAACATAGATCGAGGAAGGTGAAAAAATTTGAATTTAACTCTATACATCATTACATTACTTCTTTTAGGATTATCGTATTTTAAAGACAGAGATAAAACCAAAAAAGCTTTAAAAAAAGGATTGGAAGCTTTTAAGAATATTTTGCCTCAGTTTTTAGGAATTATTGTTCTTACAGGTATCCTTTTAGCAAATTTTAACCAAGAAACAATATCGAAAATTATAGGTGACCAGTCAGGATGGCTGGGAGTTTTAATTTCAGGAATGGTAGGTGCAGTAACTTTAATACCTGGGTTCGTTGCTTTTCCAACTGCAGCAATGTTACTTAGAAATGGAGCAGGATATGTGCAGATTACAGCATTTATATCCACTCTTATGATGGTGGGAATTGTAACCATTCCTGTAGAGATAAGATATTTTGGAAGGCGTTTAGCTGTTTTAAGGAATTCAATAGCCTTCATATTTTCATTTATTGTAGCTTATGTAATAGGAATGCTGGTGATGTAAGATGAAATTAATTAGAAGGTATAAATTCTTTATAACTGTAACAGCAAGTCTAGTTATTTTATTTTTTATTAATTACGAGGCTGGAATAAAAGCGGTGGAAATAACTGCTTTTTCTTTTAAGAAAATGATATTAATAATCCCACCTATCTTTATCCTATTGGGTCTATTAGATATTTGGATTCCCAAAGCAACCATGGTCAAATATATGGGAGAAAATTCCGGAATAAAGGGAGTTTTACTGTCTCTATTTATAGGTTCATCAGCATCAGGTCCCTTGTATGGAGCATTTCCTTTAGCCGCTGTGTTTATGAAAAAAGGAGTTAAGTTCAGCAACATCATTGTATTTTTAGGAGCCTGTTCTACAACTAAGATACCTATGCTTTTATTTGAAATGTCATCTTTAGGGAAAAAATTTGCTTTAAGCAGGCTGGGTATAAATATTCTGGGAATACTCATCATGTCATGGATGATTTCTAAGTTAATCCCAAAAAAAGAAATAGAAAAAATATACCTTAATGCAGAAAAGCTATAACGAAGGTTTTTGGTAATAAGTCAAAAAAATTTACCTTATTATTCTTGGTTGTAGATACTATTTTCTCTCCATGTATAATTTTATTAATATTTTATTGACAAAATTAAAAGAAATGATTATATTAAAAGTGTGCATATGCACGTAAAATAGAGAGAATTTTATAAATTTTAAGAAAAAAGATGTGCTGCATATTAAACAGTAAAGTAATTTTTTTAATGCAATAGGTATCCGTTTGGATGAATTTAAAAAGTAAAATTAAGTTTAAATCAATGAAATACCGGAAATAAAGTGAAATAAATAGAGAGGTAAAAAAATAAAAAATTACTCATAAAAAATTTATACGGAGATGATCAACAGATGGAAAAGAAAATATTATTTACTTCAGAATATGTGTCACCAGGACATCCAGATAAAATTTCAGATCAAATATCAGATGCAGTATTAGATGTTTGTTTAAAAGGTGACCCTAATTCCAGAGTAGCCTGCGAAGTATTCTGCACAACTGGACAAGTTGTAGTAGGGGGAGAGATTACAACCAATACTTATGTAGATGTTCAAAAAATTGTAAGAGAAAAGATAGACGAGATAGGGTATAAGCAAGGAATGGGGTTTGATTCAAATTGTGGAGTGCTAAACTTAATTTGCTCTCAATCACCTGATATTGCCATGGGTGTAGATGCAGGTGGAGCAGGGGATCAAGGAATAATGTTTGGAGGGGCTGTTAGAGAAACTCCGGAGCTTATGCCATTAGCATTAGTTCTTTCTAGAGAGATTATTAAAAAATTAACTAGAATGACCAGGTCAAAACAAATAACTTGGGCAAGACCCGATGCCAAATCACAGGTAACCCTGGCTTACGATGAAAATGGAAATGTTGATTATGTGGATACAGTAGTAGTGTCCGTACAACATCACCCAGAAGTAACTCAAGAAGAGATACACGAAACAATTATAAAGGAAGTAATCAATCCAGTTCTTGAAAAATATAAGATGAATCCAGCAGATGTAAAACACTATCATATAAACCCTACTGGAAGATTTGTAATAGGCGGACCCCATGGGGATGTGGGTCTTACCGGAAGAAAAATAATTGTAGACACTTATGGTGGATATTTTAGACATGGAGGAGGAGCATTTTCTGGAAAAGATCCTTCAAAGGTAGATAGATCGGCAGCATATGCGGCAAGGTGGGTTGCAAAAAACCTAGTAGCAGCAAAGCTCGCAGAAAAATGTGAAGTACAACTATCTTATGCAATTGGTGTAGCAGAACCAACCTCTATAAAGATAGATACTTTTGGAACTGGTAAAATTAGTGAGATAAAGATGGCTGATATTGTAAAAAATACATTTAATCTTACTCCTAAAGGAATAGAAAATGATCTTGAATTAAGAAGTGGAAATTTTAACTATCAAGATTTAGCCGCATTTGGTCATATTGGAAGAACTGATATAGATCTTCCTTGGGAAAGATTAAATAAAGTAGAACTAATGAATTTTAACTTAAAAAACAAATAAAAAGACAGGGAGTGACAATAGATGATATCTACAGAAAAAATAATGGAAAATTTGATGTATACAAAAAAATTAATGGATCATTTTATGAATCCTAGAAACGTTGGAGTAATTGAAAATCCTGATGGATATGCAAAAGTAGGAAGTCCATCTTGTGGAGATATGATGGAGATCTTCTTAAAAATAGAAGATGGAGTAATCGTAGATGCAAAATTTAGAACATTTGGATGTGCATCAGCTATTGCCTCCTCATCGGTAACTACAGAGATGATCCTAGATAAAACTATAGAAGAAGCATTACAATTGACAAATAAATCTATTGCAGAAAATTTAGATGGTTTACCAGCATCAAAATTACATTGTTCAGTCTTAGCTGAAGAAGTTATAAAGGCAGCAATAGAGGATTATAAGTCTAGAAAAAGATAAAATTGATCAATTAGTTATTTCGGAATTCCCCTATAAATTATTGAACTAGAATTTTTTGGTTTTATAGCCATCCAAATATACTAAAAATTATAGGAATTAATAAAGCTGGCAGTAAATTAAGGCTCCTAATATTGCTTATTTTCAATATATTTAATCCGCTAACCAAAATAAATATTCCTCCTAAAAGCGAAATTTCCATTAAAAAATTATCTGTAATTAAATTTTTAAATGTTTTTACAAGAAAAAATATTGTTCCTTGGATTACAAACAATGGAAATGCTGAAAATGATATTATTTTGCCAAAAGTTGAGGCAAAGAAAAAAGCAGCTACTCCAGACAGTAAAGAGTTAGCAATAAGGAGAGTATTATCATTGTTAAGAGCACTCTGAATGGGACCTAGAATAGACATCGATCCGAGAGAAAAAAGAAATATACACGTTACTAATCCTTCTACACCACTTCCTCTTTTTTTTTCTGTGAATTCCTTAATTATTCCTTCTAAATTTATCCATTCTCCCAGCAAGGAGCCCAGAGAAAGACTTGTAATAAATATTAAAGGTTTCTTGATTAATGGGAAAACTTCCGCAATTGTACCTATCCCTATGGTTAAAGCTACCAACCCTAAGGCTGTCATTGTTCCTTCCTTATATCTTGCATTAATTTTTTTACTAAGCAAGGATCCTATAATGCCTGCACCTATGATTGATGTTGTATTTATGATAATTCCTGTCATTTCTGTCCTCCTTTTTTCATTTTGAAAATTATAAACCCTCCACTTACTGGAGGGTCAATGTTTTTTTACGGCTATTTCTATTTTTCTGACATATTCTTTTTTCAGACTTGTTGCAGAATTACTTATTATTGCTCTTTCTAAAGCCGGACCTGCAACTTTATACCCTATCTCATCAATATATTCCAGTATTTTTGGGTAATATTTTTTTGAGTCTTCTATACTACCAACATAGTATAGAGAAGCATACAGTCCTCCATCGATAGTCTCACAAGCATCTAGATATTCTGAATTATCCAATAAAAAATAAAGAGCATCATATTCGCTAAAATCTCTTTCAACAAGTTTTCCAATATTTAGTATAACTCCTACCTTACCTAAGACAAATAGGTTTAATTTCTTGAGTTTTATTTCAAACTCTCTAACGGCAACTTCCAGATCTTCTTTTTTTGAAAAGATTCTCGACAGTCTGGCTATGTTTCGTGGAGGAAGTTCTTCTAGAGTATACTCTTCTTTTCCAATCTTACTTTTCCCAATTTTTAGGTTTTCTACTCTAAATTCAACCTTTTTCTTAAGAAACTCAAGTTCCTTTATTTTTTCATCCAAATTTGATTGGTGGCTTTCTAAAAAGGTTATTATATTATCAACAGTCATATTATCTAACGTTTTTTTTATATCTTTTACCGGCATTTCCAAGTGTCTCATATAAGTTATCATCGTTAAAAGTTCAAATTGATCTGCTGAATAATATCTGTATCTATTTTCTGGGTTGATATGGTCTGCTTTAAAAATACCTACTTCATCATAATATCTCAGTGTTTTTATACTTATTCTAAAAAGTTTTGAAATTTCTCCAATTTTGAATTTATTTTTCATAGTTTTCTACCTCCGCATTTGTCATTTAAAATAATATCTAAAAATAATTCTACTACTAAAATTTAAGAAAAGCATTTACCTTCCATTCAAGGGTACCCCAAGTTTAATATGAATTCAATAGGCCAAGGAAATACTTAAACTAAAAACGCCCCAAAATAATTTTGGGGCGAGAAATATTGTCGCATTTAATTTGACAATCTAAGGTTTAATAATTGATTGTATTTCTTTGCTAAATGTATAAAAAGACCATCAGTTATATATTATATTTTTTTATCTTAGTAGAACGTTTTTTAGAAGGCATATGATTTTCTTCATAGTCGGCCAAAGAATCTAAAGCTATTTTACCTAGAGGAACTATGGCAAAGAGGTTTAAGACTGTCATAAGTCCAACTCCCATATCTGCAAGAGCCCAAACAAATAGATACTGGCTTAACCCTCCCACAAACATCATAGAAAGAGCAAAGGTTTTATAGAGGTTTTGAGCAAATTGCCCCTCAACAATAAATGCCACATTGGATTTTGCATAGAAAAGAATCCCTAAGAAAGTACTGAAAGCAAAGAGCAGAAGAACAATAGCAATAAAGATAACTCCGAATTCACCTAGATGATGCCTCATAGCAGCCTGTAAAAGACTCATTCCTGTTTTTCCTTGAGTAGCAGTTTTATCTGCAAGCAGGATAACAAATGCAGTAGCACTACAAATGACAAGCGTATCTATAAAAACTCCTAAAGATTGTATTAATCCTTGTTTTGCAGGATGGCTGACTTCAGCGGCAGCGGCGGCACAGGGTGCACTTCCACTTCCAGCTTCATTGGAGAATAATCCTCTTTTTATACCCGCCATGATAACAACTCCAAGTCCACCACCGACGACTTGCTGTACACCAAAAGCATTTGCAAAGATACTTTTAAATACACCAGGAATAAGGGTTATATTTGTTACTATTATAAAAACAACCACAAGTGCATAGGCACCAGCCATTATTGGAACTAATTTATCTAAAACTTTAGCAGTTTTATTACTTTTTCCAAAGATTATAATAGCAGCAGCTATTACAAGAACAGAAACAGTATAGATCCTGGGGATATTAAAGGCATTTTCAAAGGATTCGGTCACTGAGTTTGAAACTATCTGACTTATACCAGCCCAGCAAATAAGACCCGAGATTGCAAAAAGGATTCCCATCCATCTTCTGTTGAGAGCCTTTTCCATAAAATAAGCCGGACCTCCCCTATATCCTCCATTGGGATCTTTTTCCTTGTAAATTTGAGCCAGGGTACTCTCAATAAATGCAGAAGAAGCACCTACCAGTGCAACAACCCACATCCAGAAAACAGCACCAGGTCCTCCTATAGAAACAGCAGCAACGACTCCAGCTAGATTACCCGCTCCGATTCTAGATGCTGTAGATATACAAAAAGCCTGAAATGATGAAACGGTGTTCTCATCTTCAAACTTATTCTCATTTTTTTCCAATATAATTCTAATCATTTCTTTGAACAGTCTTACAGGCATAAATTTCGTTCTAATTGTAAAGTAGAGTCCAGCAGAAAGTAACATAACAGCTAAAAGGTTTTTGCCCCAAAAAATTCCATTGACAAAATTAACAACATTTTCCAAATAATTCAGCATCTTTCACCATCCTTTTCAATAAAAAACAATAAAGTTATAAAAATCGTACATTTGAAATGTAAAATGATATTTTTACGGACTAAAATATCAATAAAATATTATATTATTTTATTATTCCTTAAAAATAAGTAAAAAGCAATTTTTTATTATAACTAATTACGAATAAAAAATAAATTTTTATTAACTATTGACAAATAGAAAAAATAGGGTATTATTGAAGCATAGGGATACATAAATAGGAATTAAAACATCTTTAAAATATCGTTTTTAGTATTAGTTTATAAATTTTTGAAAAATATATTTAGGAGGTTTTTTATGAAAAAAAGATTTATGCCAGAACCGTTTAAAATCAAATCTGTGGAGACTATGACTTTACCAAATGCAGAGGAAAGAAAGGTAGCCATTGAAGAAGCGGGATTTAATACTTTTTTACTGAAATCTAGTGATTGTTATGTTGATTTATTAACTGACTCAGGAACCAATGCCATGAGTGACAAGCAATGGGCAGGTCTTATGTTAGGAGATGAAGCTTATGCAGGAAGTAGAAACTTCTATCATCTTGAAGAAACAGTGAAAGA
>DAOUPY010000501.1 GCA_030625925.1 Fusobacteriaceae bacterium
CCCTGTTTTTGCCAATGTATCATCTCCTAATTTTAATGCTTCTGCCATGGATGGAATATTGGTCAGATCTAAAGATACGGAGTTTGCCAGTGAAACTACTCCTGTAAGGTTAAAAAAAGATAAAGATTTTCTCTATGTGAATACAGGAAATCCTATTGATACGGAGTTTGATGCTGTTATTATGATAGAGGAAGTAGTGGAATTAGAAGATGGAGACCTCAGGATAATAAAATCAGCATACCCCTACCAGCATATTAGAAATGTAGGGGAAGATATAATAAAAAATGATATGATCTTACCGTCATCTCACGAAATCAGGCCGGAGGATATAGGGGCCTTGTTTGCCGGGGGAATATTCGAGATAGAGGTGATTAAAAAGCCGAAAGTTGCAATTATTCCAACGGGAAGTGAGATTGTAGAAGACTATAGGAATTTAAAAATAGGAGACATCATAGACTCTAATTCGAGAATGTTTGAAGCTATGATCACTGTATCTGGTGGAGAGCCATTTAGATATTCACCTGTCCGGGATGAAAAGGAACTGTTGAAGAAAAATATATTAGATGCAGTAGAGAAAAATGATGTGGTAATTATCAATGCAGGGTCATCAGCAGGAACCCATGATTATACAAAATCTCTGATAGAAGAATTGGGAGAAGTTATAATTCACGGGATCGCTATCAAACCGGGAAAACCAACTATTCTTGGATTTATTAAGGGGAAACCTGTAATAGGAATACCAGGATATCCGGTATCGGCATATTTTGTCTACCAGCAGTTTGTAAAATCACTCATAGAGAAGATGTTGTGTAAAACTGATGAAAAGGCAGTTACAATAAAAGCCAGTTTATCTAAAAGAATATATTCATCGTTAAAGCATAAGGAGTTTGTTCGGATGACCCTGGGGTATGTAGGAGGTAAATTAGTTGCTACTCCCTTAGACAGAGGAGCAGGAGTCAGTATGAGTCTGGTAAAAGCTGATGGAATACTTGTAATATCCAGGAATAACGAGGGACATGATATAGGGGAAGAGGTGGAGATAAAATTACTCAAGCCACTCTCAACTATAAAAAAATCCATAGTAGTAATCGGAAGTAATGATCCTATAATGGACAGGATTTCCGATAGTGTGAGATTATCCTTATCCCATGTAGGAAGTTTTGGTGGGGTATTAGCATTAAAGAAAAAGGAAACTACCATAGCTCCTATCCATATATTGGATAGTGAAAGCGGAAACTATAATATAGATGTTTTAAATAAATATTTTCCCTCTGGAGATGTGTCACTGATAAAAGGAATAAAGAGGGAACAGGGACTCATAATACCTAAAGGGAATTCAAAAAACATAAAGGGTATAGAAGATCTTACACGGAATGATCTGACATTTATGAACAGGCAGAGGGGAGCAGGAACCCGTATTCTTTTGGATTATAATCTGGAAAAAATGGGTATAAAGAGCAGCGAGATAAAGGGTTATGAGAGGGAAGCTACAACTCATATGGCAGCGGCGATGTCGGTGAAATCTTCAACCTGTGATCTGACTTTAGGGGTAAAATCAGCAGCAGAGTTATTAGATCTTGATTTCATATCTGTAGATTATGAAGATTATGATTTTGCCGTTTTAAAGGACAGTTTAGAAGATGAAAGAGTTTTGAAATTTATTGAATATCTAAAATCAGAAGAATTTTCTAAAGAGATAGAAAATATACCGGGATATAAATTGGAAAATCCAGGGGAGATAATTAAGATTTAGTCAGACCTCACCTCTAACTCCTCTCCTAAATTAGG
>DAOUPY010000115.1 GCA_030625925.1 Fusobacteriaceae bacterium
TATTTTTCTCATTGAAATAGAAAAGAACGAATATTTAAAATTTTTAGATAAATAAACATCAACTTAAAGAAATACAGACATTTGTCCTATATATCAAAGATTAATCATTATAGAATGATTAAAAGAATTGAAATACAAGGAGGCAGTTATGAAAAATATAGATAGAGCTATAATTATAGTACTTGATAGTGCTGGTGTTGGAGAATTACCCGATGCAAAAGATTATGGAGACTCAGGATCAAATACCTTTGGTCACATTGCAAGTTCTACAGGTGGAATCAATCTGCCAAATATGGAACAACTAGGTTTAGGAAACTTAACAGATATAGAAGGGGTAGCTCAAACTACTGATTGTTGTGAAAATAAATCATTGGGAGCTTATGGAAAAGCCAAAGAAGCTTCTAAAGGAAAAGATACTACTACCGGTCATTGGGAGATTGCTGGAATAATCAACAAAACTCCTTTCCCAACATATCCAAATGGATTCTCTGTGGAAGTTTTGGATGAATTAGAAAAAAGAACTGGAAGAAAAGTTCTTTGCAACCTGCCATATTCAGGGACTAAAGTTTTGGATGATTATGGATCTGAACAAAAAAAGACGGGTGCTTGGATAGTCTACACTTCAGCTGATCCAGTACTGCAAATAGCAGCTCACGAAGAAGATATCCCGCTGGCAGAACTATATAAAGCTTGCGAAACAGCACTAGAGATATGTCATGAGATGGCTCCAGTAGCCAGAGTAATTGCCCGACCATATCTTGGAGATGGTCCAAGTAACTATAAGAGGACTCCTAATAGACATGACTATTCAATAGTTCCGCCAAGAGCCACACTTTTAGACCTGATCAAGGATAAAGGGCTGGATGTAGTTGCCGTCGGTAAAACCAATGATATATTTGCAGGTGTAGGAGTTACTGATACCCGTGGAACAAATATTGATAATATGGATGGAATCAATAAAACTATAAAAGCTGTCAAAGAAGATACCAAGGGTCTTATTTTTACAAATTTAGTTGACTTTGATATGAATTTTGGGCACAGAAGAAATCCAGAAGGATATAAGGATGCTTTAGAAGAGTTTGACAATAAACTTCCCGAAATTATAGATGCTATGAAAGAGGGAGATCTTTTAATATTAACTGCTGATCATGGATGTGATCCAACCTATGAAGGAACGGATCATACTAGAGAGTACATTCCTGTTCTTACATATGGACACGGATTGAAAAAAGGGGTAAACTTAGGAAACCGAGAGTCATTTGCCGATATAGCTTCTACTATTGAGGAGCTGATCTTAGATACAAATGAATTGCCGGGAACTAGTTTCGCAAAAGATCTATACTAAATATTATGGCAGTGGTAAACATCATGGTCAGCATCACGGAAAAGATCATAAGTTTAAATGTAAATAAAAATAAAGGAGTCAAAAAATTAGGAGGAAATAGAAGATGAGTATACATATAGGTGCAAAAAAAGGTGAT
The DNA here is from genome assembly GCA_030625925.1 of Fusobacteriaceae bacterium. Classification (GTDB taxonomy): domain Bacteria; phylum Fusobacteriota; class Fusobacteriia; order Fusobacteriales; family Fusobacteriaceae; genus Psychrilyobacter. Next base: position 1,482 of record DAOUPY010000115.1, read on the forward strand.
ATCGCAGAAACGGTATTGTTACCAGGAGATCCGCTTAGAGCAAAATGGATCGCTGAAACATTTTTAGAAGATGTAGTGTGCTATAATGAAGTTAGGGGAATGTATGGATATACTGGTACTTACAATGGTAAAAGAGTATCTGTTCAAGGAACTGGTATGGGTGTTCCATCTATCTCTATCTATGTAAATGAATTAATCAAAGATTTTGGAGTAAAAAATTTAATCAGAGTAGGGTCAGCTGGTTCTTATAGGGAAGATGTAAAAGTCAGAGATATCGTTTTAGCTATGTCAGCTTCTACAAACTCAGGATTAAACAGAATTAGATTCAATGGTGCAGATTATGCTCCTACAGCTGATTTTGATCTAATGATGAAGGCTGTCAAATCTGCTGAAGAGAAAGATATTAAAATAAAAGCTGGAAATGTATTTACTTCAGATGAATTTTATGGAGATAACTTCGATGACTATAAAAAATGGGCATCATACGGTGTACTGTGTGTAGAGATGGAAACAGCAGGTCTATATACTGTAGCAGCTAAACATGGAGTTAAAGCTCTTACACTGCTTACTATTTCTGATCACTTAGTAACAGGTGAGGAAACTACCTCCGCTGAAAGACAGACTACTTTTAGTGAGATGATTGAAGTAGCATTAGGTACTTTATAAAAATCAACCTAATATAAATTTATATACTTAGGAAATATAACCTAAAAAATTATATATTATAATACAAAAGGCATACCAAGTGGTATGCCTTTTGATACCCTTAGATTAAAATAAAAAAAGAGGTGAAAATATGTTAAATAAAAAAGAGATATTGGAATTAATAGATGAAGCCATCACAGTTCGTGAAGGTGCATATGCAAAATTTTCAAATTTTAAAGTAGGAGCTGTCTTGATTGACGATAAAGGAGACCATTATACAGGATGTAATGTAGAGAACTCATCTTATGGATTATCCATGTGCGGAGAGAGAAATGCCATCTTTCATGCTGTTTCTAAAGGAATGAATAAGATTAAAGTTATCGCTGTTGTAGGTGATACAGAGGGTCCTATCTCACCATGTGGTGCTTGCAGACAAGTTATAAATGAATTTGCGACAGATGAAACCGTTGTTATCATGGCAAACATTAAAAAAGAGTACAAGGTGGTTAAATTTATTGATATGTTTCCTTATGGATTCAGATTATAGGGTGATCTAACTATATAAAAAGATTAAGAATCTTCGCTTTTGGCGGAGATTCTTTTTGAATTTAAAATTTTTAAGATTAATAAATACAGCACCTATTCATAAATTCATCATTTTGATATTATTGACAGTAATTAAAAATGACTATATAATGAATAATTGAAATTAATATTTATGTCACACTTAAAAGCATTATATACATATATATACTGGAGGAATGAAATGAAAATAGTTATTGCTGGCGGGGGAGATGTCGGAGTAAAGATCGCCGAGAAACTCATCTATGAAAACCATGACGTTACAATTTTAGAAAAAGATCCACAACTAATCAGAACATTACAAAGTAAGTTAGATGCCATGATTATACCGGGAGATGCAACTAATATCAATACCCTTATTGAGGCAAACATCCTGAGTGCCGACTCCTTTATTGCAGTTACAAACAGTGACGGAGACAACCTTATAGCCTGCAGAATTGTAAAAAAATGCTGTAAAAACAATATCTCTATAACTTGTAAGATCGACAGTTATTACCAGTATTTTAATGAAGAATATATTTCCCCCAGTGATTTTGGGATAGAAACTATCATAAAACCACTGGAAATTACCGTGTCAAAAGTTATGGAACTTATGAATAACCCAAATGCATTTGAAGTTATGAACTATGCAGACAATATGGCTCAATTGGTAGGGGTTAAGGTTAAAAGAGATTTTAAACATAAGGGGATACCTATCTCTGAAATTTCTGTAAAAGATGAGATCTTTGCCAAAGTCAGGCTGGTAGCCATACAAAGAGAGGGAAGGGTCATCATTCCGAAGGGGCAGGATATAATCTATCCTAAAGATAAATTATATTTGGTAGGTAAAACAAATATTGTGAAAAATATAATTGAAAAACATTTTTCCAGCCCTGTGAGTTTAAAAAATATTATCATTGTTGGTGGAACTAAACATGCCATCGAACTTTCTAAGGCTCTCAATAAGGCAGGAAAAAATATCACAATTATTGAAGAGGATAAGTTTAGATGTAAAAAATTAAGTTTCCTACTGGATAATGTTCTTATCATGAATGGATCGGCTACCGACTCCCATCTGATGGATGAAGTCTCTGTGGAAGATTCTTGTGTAATCAGTATGAGTAATAATGATGAGTATAATATCTTGTCGGCATTTACAGCAAAAAAATACGGTGCTTCCAAAACCATGTGTATGGTAAAAAACAGTTCCATCGTAAACTTGATCAACAATCTTGATCCCATCGATACTGTATTTTCTCCCCATGCACTTACAATTGGAGATATATTAAAACATACCAGAAAAACGGATCTTTTCTCAGTCTCCCCATTTACAGAGATTGATGCAGAGACAATAGGTATAAATGTTACCCAAAATTCACCTATCTTGGATACCCCTATAAAGGATATTAATTTCCCTAAAAAATCCATAATCGGTGTGATTATCAGAAAAAATAACGTTATTATCCCTACTGGAGACGACATAATAAAAATGGGAGATAAAGTTATCGTATTCCTCCTTCCTGAAGCAATCTATGAGGTAGAAAAGATGTTTGCTGCCTCAAAATTTGGAGGTAGAAGATGAACTGGAGCTTAATAATAAAAGTACAGGGATATCTTTTAGTCATCTTAGGAATTATGATGTCCTTTCCCCTTATGATCTCATTTTATTATGGCGGAGGAGATCTCGGTGCTATCGCTCTTTCCATTGCAATAACTTTAATTACCGGAGTAGCCTTTATATTAATTTTTAAATCGGATAAAAAATTTAAAGCTAAGGAAGGATTTGCAAGCGTTTCATTGGGCTGGATCTTAGCCGCTCTTTTTGGAGGCCTGCCATATTTTTTTCACGGATCCTTTGGCCCCTATATAAACTGTGTTTTTGAAGCCATGTCAGGATTTACTACCACAGGTTCTACTATCTTATCCGATATTGAATCTATTCCCAGAGGATTGTTGTTTTGGAGATCGTTGACCCATTGGCTGGGTGGAATGGGAATAGTCTTATTCACCATCGCAATCTTACCTATGTTTGGAATTGCTCCGGGACAGCTGTATAATGCAGAGGTTCCAGGTCCTACAAAGGATAGGTTGAGTCCAAAGATAAAAGATACTGCTAAGATATTGTGGCTTATCTATATCGGACTTACTATTATTGAAACTATATTTTTAATGTTTGGCGGGATGGACCTTTATACAGCTGTCAACCATTCATTTGCCACTGTAGCTACAGGCGGTTTTTCTACATTAAATACCTCTGTCTCAGGTTTTAACAGTGTTTATATAGATATAGTTATAACTATATTCATGTTTTTAGCCGGGATTAACTTTGCACTTCATTTTTACCTTATCAAGGGAAGGTTGAGAGATTTTTTTAAAGACAGTGAACTAAGATTCTATACAGCAGTGATTACTTTTACAACTATATTGATCTCATTGAATATATATTTTTCTTCAGGAATAGAAAAATATACTACAAATTATGGCCGGGCACTTCTCGACTCTGCATTTCAAGTGGTATCTATTACTACTACTACCGGGTTTATGACTGCCGACTTTAATTTATGGCCTTCATTTTCCGCCCTCCTTCTGGTTACACTGATGTTTTTTGGTGGTTGTGCCGGATCTACAGGCGGCGGAATGAAACAAATTAGAATATTGATATTATTTAAACACCTATATAATGAAATAAAAAAATTAGCACACCCTAGAGCATTTTTCTCCTTGAGAGTAGGAGAGGAACATGTGGAAAATCATGTAGTTAGAAATGTCTTGGGATTTTCAATATTATTCGTATTTATCTTTGCCGGATCTACACTTTTCCTGGCAGGAATGGGGTATGATATCATCACAAGTTTTACTGCTGCTATCTCTTGTCTTGGAAATATTGGACCAGGGCTGGCTCGAGTAGGAGCTATTGAAAACTTTGGATTTTTTGACCCATACAGTAAGGGAGTCCTTATCTTTTGTATGCTTTTAGGCAGACTGGAGATATATTCAGTTTTAATATTGATTTATTCTGTGATATTTAGAAAGAGATAGACCGGTCCTGATGGACGGCCTCACGTGGCAATAAATAAGAATGTAAAAATGCTGGTGGAAATCATCAGCTTTTTTATATTCTTAAAATTTCATGGCTAAACTATTGATAAAATGATATAATT
>DAOUPY010000075.1 GCA_030625925.1 Fusobacteriaceae bacterium
GATATAAAAAAAGTTACCTTATTAGGTGATGCTCTGAAGAAAAAAATAGATGATTTAGGAGATTTCAATGTTTCGTATCTGAGGTTGAAATTTAGTTTTGATGAGGAATTTAACCTAACTTTAGATAACTATCTGAGGTTAGATACTCTGGATATTAAAGGAGCTGAGATAAAAGACCTCAAAGGAAGTATAGTTTTAACTGGTAATCAGGTGAAATTAAAAGATGTGAGATTCTTTTTGAACTATGATGGGATCGAAGGATATACTCTGCTAAATGGTTCTTATGAAAAAGATATTTTAGATCTTAATTTTAATGTTTTAAATAGAAAAAGTCCTTTAAAATTAAAAGAACTAAGCGGAAATTTTAAATATGATTTAAATACTGAAAAAATTGATTATACACTGCATTCAGATATATTAAAGATAAGTGGGAAGATAGATCTCGGAAAACAAGTATTTTGGATCTCTAGTATTGGAACTAAAGATGTAGAGATGAAATATAAAGATGAATATTATTCTACTAAAAATAATGTTAAAGTAATCTATGATTATGCTAATAAAAATTTGATCTTAGGACAGGGAGAAGTAGAAATAAAGGAAAAAGATTCGCCACGGTCCTTAGCTTTAAACTTTACCAATAATGGCAACAGGATCTATTTTAACAAGATTGATTTAAATTATAATGAGTTAGAGTTGTCTGCTGATGGTTATTTAGATATAGATAACCTCTCCTATAATTTTAATTATACAGGAAAAAATTTAAAGGTTGAAAATTTTATATCTGCAGCGGGTTTAGAAACAGGAATAGATTTTGATGGTACTTTTATAGGGAAAAAAGAAGTTTTTTCTTTTATCTCTAATATAGAGAGTAAAACTGGCAAATATGGTGTCACTTATAAAGATATTTCTGGAAGACTGAGAATAGTTAATAATCAAAAATTTGGTGTAGACTTTGACGGTTATTTAGGAGAATTGTCTTATAACGATGTGAAATTTAAAGACTTTAAGGTGGGATTGGATTATCAAAATGGAGTTTTTAAGGTTTTGGAGGTTAGAAATAATCTTTTGACAATTGCAGGTGACTATAATATAATTAATCAGACTTTAGATTTTGATTACAAGATAAGGGGAATAAAAGAAAATAAGGTGAAACTACTAGAAAATTATGGATTCAAGATGGATCTAGAGAATGTCGATGGAAGTCTAAAGGGTGACTTTAAAGATTTTAAAATTAAACTTTATTCGACAGATGCCTGGGTTCAATATGAAAATTTACCAAAGATATATTTAATGGGAGGAATCCGATTTTATAATCAAAAAATATTTTTAGATGAATTTAAAGTCGGAGAAAATAATATCAGTGGATATTATGATATTTCTTCTAAAGATTTTAGATTAAAGGTAAATTTACTTGAAAATAATTTGGCAGAATATTATGAAGACGTAAACTTAAAATATCGTCTTACAGGAGAAGTTGTCCTGTGGGGGACACCGGATAATATTAGTGGAGTTTTTAAAGTTTTTGCAGACAATGTCTATGTGCGAGGGAGGAAATTACCAAATATAAAGATGGTCTCTACTTATAAAGGTGGGAACTTAGGCACGCTGGATAAAAGTGGTCACATGGATATTAACAGTATTACAATTTACTCTGAAAAAGGGGATAAACTTTTAAATGGAGGAGGGTGGATAGATCTAAGCAAAAATAAACTTTCTTTTAAAATTAAAGATGTTTTAGAGATTGAAAACTTAAAAGGATATTCAAAAACACAAGATATAAGTGGAAAGTTAAAAACTGATATCAGTGTAGATGGTTCATTTGATGACTTGAAATATAATCTTAATATAGATAGTAAAGTTATTCTTATTGACGGGAATAAGCTTGAGAACTTAAAGACAAGTCTTCGTGGTGATTTAAAAGAGTTGAGGTTAAAAGAATTAAGTTTAAGTTACCATGGAAATAAACTAACCTCTCAAGGTGAAATTAATTTTAAAAATTATGATTATAGTTTAAATATTAAATCCAATGAAATAGATCTTTCTTTTCTGAATATATTTTCTTTTTCTGAACATATAAACCAAATTAAGGGAATTGCTACTATAGACGTAGAGATAAATTCCAAAAATAATTATGGTGAATTTAAAATTAAAGATTTATCAGCTGAAATGCCAAAATATGGAATCTTTATAGATAAAGTTAATACTCAGGTGGTCTTAGATAAAAAACTTGTAAAGATAGATTATTTTAAGGGTAAGATAAATAATGGCGAAATTAAAATGGAAGGTTATTTAAAAATTCCTGCTTTTGAGGGAATAGAAAATCAAGCATCCAAGTTAGATTATAGACTTAATTTGATTTTAGACAAGATGGATTATTCTTATCAAGATAAGATCAACTTGGTATTGAGCTCAGATGCAGTTTTTACTAATAATAAGGTCACTGGTGATTTTATAATTAATAGTGGTGAAATTTTAGGAATTCCAAGTGTAGAGGATACAGAAGTTTCCAGTATAGCTTCTAAGATCAAAGAGAAGAAGGTTATCAGGAAATCTAAAGAATTAGGTAGTGACTTTGAGATTAAAACTGTTGAAGATGATGGTCCCAGTATTGACATAGATATAAATTTAAAAACTGAAAATCCAATTAAATTAAAAATTTCAAAATTAACCTATACTTCAATTGTTGAGAATATATACGGAGATTTGAATATAGATGGAAATTTAAAGTTAAAAAATAAAGATATAAGTTATAATGGAATGATCAGTATTGATGATGGCTCTATTGTGTTGAATAGTAATTTATTTTATTTGAGCACTGCTACAGCAAAGTTTATAAAAACTGAAGCTGAATCTGTAAGTTTTCATCCAATAGTAGTTTTAAATGCAAACTCTAGTATTGCAAATGAAGATGTATATATAAATATAAATGGTGAATATCCAAATTTACAGATCCAAATGAGTACAGGCTCAGGGTTAAATGAGGATGAAATTGGATCGTTATTAACTTTTCATAATGTAAGTGATGAAAAAAATACAAATGTATTGGTGAAAGATGTATTGGACAGGGAGATAAGTGATAAACTTTTTTCACCTATATCTTCAGAAATTGCCGGTGTGTTAAAGATAGAGAAATTTCAAATTTCATCTGATTTAGTAGCATATGAATATGAAGGTGGAACTTATAAAGATACAGGAACTTTAGGCTTGGGAGCATCGATAGATGCAGAAAATCCAATATACAAAGATAAACTGTATTGGAAGGCTAAAGCTAGATGGGGAGCATCTAAATATTATGACAATGTCACTGAGTATGATTTTGCTTTAGATCATAGGATAACAAAACACTTATCGTGGGGTGGAGGAGTTGGTAAAATTCCAGAGGGTAGAGCAAGAACAGGAGACAGCCTTATTAACTACCATATTGATTTAAGTTGGAGAAAAAAATATAAAAATTTAGAGCAGATAATACTTAACATATTTTTACTTGGAGGAGAAGAATGAGAAAACAATTAATAATTTTATTGACATTTTTGATCTCATTGGTAAGTTTTTCCCTGGATTACGAGATATCTGGTATAGATATTAAAGGAAATCGGGAAGTCCCAATGGAAGTCATCAAAGGAAATTTAAAGTCTAAAGTAGGAGACAAATATTCTACGAACAACATGGTAAAAGATTATCAGAGTATAAAAAAATTATCATATATTGATGATATAACTATATATCCTAAATTAGAAGATAATAAGATAAAACTTATTATTGAAATTAATGAGGATAAAGATGCTGCAAATTTATTAAAGAAAGAAAATATCCTGCCTATGTCCGAAAGGGTAAAGGTGGATAAATCTTTAATTATAAGCTCAATAGATATATTTGGTAATTTACATATTTCCAGAGAGGAAATTTTAGAGCAAATACCAATTAAAGTAGGTTCATTTTTTTCTAAAGAAAAAATTCTAGAGGGGCAGAGAAACCTTATTAATACCGGTCATTTCAGGGATGTAAATCCAGAAGTGTATAAATATGGTGAGGGAGTATCGGTACAATATAATCTAGAAGAAAACCAAGTAATAACAGGTGTAAAAATTCAGGGGAATACTAAGTATACAACAGATGAATTAATTAAATTAGTTCAAACTGAACCTGGTAAAATATATAGTATTAATACATTGAGAGATGATAAAGATAGAATTATTAAAAAATATCACGAAGATGGTTATACTCTGGCAAAAGTTATAAATATAGATATTAATAACAATATGGAATTGGTAATAACTCTTGCTGAGGGGATTATTCGTAACGTTGAGTATAAGAAGATGGTGACGAAGCAAAAAGGTGCTCGTAGACAATCTAATGATACTCTTTTAAAAACAGAAGATTTTATAATTGAAAGGGAATTAGAGATAAAAGAAGGACAGGTATTTAATCAAAAGGATTATGATCAAACAGTAAGAAACTTAATGAGAAGTGGTGCTTTTAAAAATATTCAACCTGAATATAAAAATATTCCTGGAGATCCAGATGGAGTAAAAGTTGTGATGCTTATAGACGAGGACAGAACAGCTATGCTTCAAGGGGCAATATCTTATGGTTCGGCAGTAGGACTTGTGGGAAGTATCAGTATAAAGGATACTAACTATAAAGGAAGAGGACAAGATTTTGGATTTACCTTTGAAAAATCTTCGGAAGACTATACAAGTGTAAGTTTATCTTTTAGAGATTCATGGATAAAAGATACAGACTTTGTATCGTGGGGATGGAACCTATACAGACAAGAGGATGAAGATAGTGAAACATTTGATCACTATTCTAGTACTATTCACGGAGGAACAATCTCAATCGGTAAGGGTCTAAGCAGATATTTAAGATTTGAATTAGGACTTAAATTAGAGAGAGTCGAGGAAGAAAATGAAGATGGTCAGCATACACAGGATTATAACTATGTAAGTATGACACCATCGGTTATATATGATACTAGAAATAACTATCTAGATCCTACATCTGGTAATTATGCTAAATTTGGTGTAGAACTGGGTCATTATTTTGGAACTAAAGTAGGAAGTGCATATGAGAATAATTCAGGAATCAGTAGCGAAGATGAAGCTTTTGCAAAAGCTACTTTAGAACTTAGAAAATACCATCAAGGATTATTTAAAGGAAATACCATGGCCTATAGAATGGTTGCTGGAATGGGTACAGACTCGTTGAAATATCAACAATTATATGCTTCTGGTGGAGCCAACTCTATGAGAGGATATGAATACGGCTCGTTTAGAGGGCAGGATCAATTAATTTTTAACATCGAAAATAGAACGGAAATAAATGAAATGTTAGGTCTGGTTTTCTTCTATGACATCGGTAGATCTTGGTATCATGGAAACAGTACAGATAAGTTTGTAGAACAGTCTGAAGGCAGTGTCCCGGATGATATGAAACAATCAGCAGGTGTGGGACTTAGGATAAAAACACCAATTGGACCAATTAGACTTGATTTTGGATTCCCAGTAGGGGATTCTGAAGAAAATGGAATGCAATTTTTCTTCAATATGGGGCAGATGTTTTAATAGTATACTAAAAATAAATAGGAGTGAGTGTAATGAAAAAAATGTTAACATTAGTAATGGCAATAAGTATGTCGGTATCAATTTTTGCATCGAAGATGGCTACAGTGAATACACAAAAAGTATTTCAAGGCTACTCAAAAACACAAGCCGCTAAAACAAAATTAGAAGCTGAAAAAACAAAGTTAGAAGGTCAATTAGCAGTTAAGGCTAAAAACTTAGATAAAATAGCTAAAGAATTAAATGCAAAAGGTGATAAAATAACAGTGGCTGAAAAAGATAAATTCCAAAAACAACAGGTGGAATTTGGAAAAGAACGTCAAGCATTACAACAAAAATTAGGAAGATTAGAATATGAAGAAATGGGAAGTATACAAGATGAGATAAAATCAGCAGTTAAGCAAGTAGCCAAGAAAAATAAATATGAGATGGTTATTGAAGAAGGAGCTGTATTATATGGCGGGAAAGATATAACAGCAGATGTATTAAAAGTCTTAGAAAGTTCAAAAAAAATAAAGTTATAATGAAATTAGGAGGAGTTTATGTATAATTTAGAAAAATTATCAGCTCTTCTTGGTGGAGAAATAAAGGGGGATAAAGTTCAGGAAATTACTGGACTTGCTCCCTTTTTTCAAGCCAAGAAAGGAGAGGTGACATTTGCATCAGAAAATAAATTTTTAATGAAATTAGGGGAAACTAATGCAACAGTATTGGTAGTTCCTAAATTAGAGGAATATCTGCCTAATAAAACATATATAGTCGTTGAAAAAAATCCTAGAGAATTGATGCCTTTATTGTTAAAGTTTTTTAAAAAAGAAGTGATGTTCCCTATAAAAGCAATAGAGGACAGTGCAGTAATGGGAAGTAGGGTAAAGATAGCCCCCAATGTATATATAGGACATGGAGCGAAGATAGGTAGTGATGTAACAATACATCCAAATGTTTACATAGGGCAGGATGTAGAGGTAGGAGATGGATCTATCATCTACCCCAATGCAGTAATTAGAGAATTCTGTACCTTAGGGAAAAATTGTATCTTGCAGCCTGGTGCTGTAATTGGATCTGATGGATTTGGATATACTAAGGTAGATGGAAATAACATAAAGATAGAACAAATAGGCAGGGTAGTTTTGGAAAATGAAGTAGAGATTGGAGCCAATACTACTATAGACAGAGGAGCTATCGGGGATACAATTATAAAAGAATATACTAAAATCGATAATCTGGTACAGTTAGGACATAATGGAATAATTGGAAAAAATTGTTTTATCATCTCTCAAGTAGGGATAGCAGGAAGTACAGAAGTAGGAGATAATTGTACTTTGGCAGGGCAGGTTGGAGTAGCAGGACACATTAAGATAGGTGATAATGTTGTTTTAGGAGCTCAGTCAGGAGTGTCAGGGAACGTAGCTCCTAACCAAGTTCTTTCTGGGAATCCTCCAGTCAGTGTAAAGGAACATTTAAAAATAAAGGCCAGCTTGAAAAAATTACCAGAATTAGTTAAGAAAGTGAAAAAATTAGAAAAGAATTAAGAGAATAAAAGTACTAAAAAA
>DAOUPY010000155.1 GCA_030625925.1 Fusobacteriaceae bacterium
ATAATAGAGAATGGGATAGATATAGAAAATGCCAATACCATCCTCATAGAAAATTTTGATAAGTTAGGATTATCCCAAGTATACCAGCTTCGTGGAAGGGTAGGAAGAAGCAGTAAACGGGCTTACTGTTATCTGCTGGTAGATTCTCTAAAGGGTGGAACTGAAAAAGGAAAGCAAAAAAGAGAATCAATAAAGGAGATAAAAGATTTGGGAGCAGGATTTCAACTATCTTTGGAGGATATGAAGATAAGGGGCGCAGGGGAAATTTTGGGTGATAAACAACACGGAGCATTAAAAATATTTGGTTATGATATGTATCTTAAAATGTTAGATGAAGAGATCAAAAAGCTAAAAGGAAAAGAAATCATATTAGAGGATATAGATCTAGAGATAGGAATTAATGGATACATACCTAGTGAATATATAGAGGAAGTAGAAAAAATAGTGGTATATAGAAGACTAGTTGCCATAGATGAAATCTCAGAATTAGAGGAGATAAAGGGTGAAATAAGGGATAGATTTGGACGATTACCACAAGTTGTAGAAGATTTATTTGAATATCTGACTATAAAGATTATAGCTCAGAAAAATTATATTCAAAGTATAAAGTTAGAAGATGGATCATACAAGATAAAATTTATAGAAAACAAAATAAATATTGAGAAAATCCAAGAATTAATTCTATCTAAAAAGATAAGATACCTTCAAAAAGAAGGAGCTATTGAGATAGATAATATCAGACAATTTTTTGAATATTATAAATAAAAGGAGGAAAAAATGAAAAAAATAGCGATTATACTAATAATAGCTTCATTAGCACTAACAGGTTGTAATAAAAAAGAGGGGGGAATAAAAACCAAAGACGAATCAAATGTAATCATGGTTGTAGGAAATGAAAAATTAACTGAGACAGAATTACAGGAAAAAATAGATACCCTGCCGGCTCAGTATAAGGAGTATTCTAAGTCTGAGAAGGGAAGAGCAGCTCTAATAGAAGAGATTAGTGTGAGAATGATGTTAAAGCAAGAAGCTGTAAAAACTGGAATAGAAGAAACAGAGGCTTATAAAAAAGATTTAGAAGGGGTTAAAGAAGACCTGTTAATAAGTCATGTGGTTAATAAAAAAATAGTAGAGGGTGTAAAGCTGACAGATTCAGAGCTAAAGGCTGAATATGAAAAAAATAAGGAAAATTTTAAGACGCCAGAGAAGATCAAAGCAGCTCATATATTGATAAATGTAAGCGATGATATGACTGATGCTCAAAAAAAAGATGCCAAAAAAAGAGCTGAAAAAATATTAACACAGATTACACCAGCAAACTTTAGTGAGATGGCAAAAAAATATTCAGAGGGACCTACATCTGAAACTGGTGGAGAACTTGGATGGTTTGACAAAACTTCCATGGTAAAAGAATTTGCTGATGCAGCATTTACAGGAGTACCTGAAAAAATATATGGAACTGTTGTTAAAACACAATTTGGTTATCATATAATATATATTCAAGATAAAAAAGAGGCTGGATATTTAAATTTTGAAGAGGTAAAACCATCTTTAGAGAAGGAACTATTAAACAAAAAAAGAGCTGAAGAATATGGAGCTTGGGTAGAGGGATTAAAAAAAGAGTATATAAAAAAATAAAACTTATATAAAATAAAAATAGGTGGCTCGGCCACCTATTTTTATTGCATTTTTTAGAAAAATAAAATACTATAAAAAATAGAGAAAAATAAAAAGATATATAAATTAAGACTTTATTATTGAGTGTATACATAGTATATACATATTATTTAATTGATGGAGGAAAAAGATGAGTGAATTTTATAAGTTAGTAGATATAATGAAAAAATTAAGGGCTCCTAATGGATGCCCATGGGACAGGGAACAAACTATCGAAAGTTTGAAACCATATTTGTTGGAGGAAACCTACGAAACTCTTGAAGCTATGGATATAGGCGGAGAGGAATTAAAGGGTGAGCTGGGAGATCTTTTACTAAATATCGTCTTTCAATCTTTAATAAAGGAGGAAGAAGGAGAGTTTACAATCGATGATGTTGCTAAAAAAGTCAGTGAGAAATTGATCAGAAGACATCCTCATATTTTTGCAGATGTAGAGATAGAAGGAACAGAAGATGTGATAAGGAACTGGGATGAGATAAAGAGAAAAGAAAAGGAGCACAGGGGAAGAAAATCTGTCTTAGATGGAATTCCTAAAATTTATCCACCCTTAGCCAAAGCATATAAACTTCAAGTTAAAGCTGCAAAAGTAGGATTTGATTGGGAAGATGAGGTAGGAGCACTGAATAAGTTAGAGGAAGAACTAGGTGAGATGAAGGCAGCATATGAAAAAAATGACAGGGAGAATCTAAAGGAAGAGATTGGAGATGTGGTTTTCACCTTGGTAAATATTGCTCGAAAATTAGATATAGACATAGTGGATGCAGTGATGAAGACCAACAATAAATTTGAAGATAGATTTAGATATGTGGAAAAGAACTGTGATTTAGGTGAGAGTACGTTGGAAGAGATGGACAGATTATGGGATGAAGCAAAAAAGAAATAGCCTTTAAAAAATTTTTAATTTGGAGAGGAAGCAAAAATAGAGTATAAAATACTATAGAATAGTACCTTTTTTAGTAAGGGTATGAACATTGGGAGGAAAGATGCGTTTAGATAAATTTTTTAAGGTCTCTAGAATAATAAAGAGAAGACCTGTAGCAAAAACAGTATTGGATAATAAGAAGGTAAAATTAAATGGAAAAGTAGCCAAAGCAGGTACAACAGTGAGGGTAGGAGACATAATTGAGTTAGAATATTTCAGTAAATATATGAAAGTTGAAATTTTAGAAGTTCCTGGTGGAAATACAAAAAAAGATGAAGCTGAGGAGTTATTTAAAATATTAGAGGTAAAAGAGATAGAGATAGGAGAATAGCTCTTTCTAACTTTATAGAGGGTTAATCTATAAAAATATAGCAGCAGTAAATAAAAAAAAAGAAGTTTATTATTGAATGTATACATAAAGGAGTACCAGTGATTGTTAAGTTAAAATCAAATGCTAAGATAAATTTAGGATTAAATATAGTTGGGAAGGTAGAAAATGGATATCATCTTTTGGATATGATTATGGTTCCAATATCTTTATCAGATGATTTATCCATAAATTTTAAAGAAGTAAAAGGAAATTTAAAGATAGATACGAATAGAAAAGAAATTCCCGTGGGAGAAGATAATATAATATATAAAATTTATAATGAGTTTTATAGAGAAACGGGATTAGAAAAGCAGACGATAGAGGTATATTTAAAAAAGAATATTCCATCCCAGGCAGGTCTTGGAGGAGGGAGTTCCAACGGTGCATTTTTCTTTAATGCATTGAATAAATATTACGGGAACCCCATAAATTTTCAAAGGGCAGTGGAGATAACCAAGGCAGTTGGTGCAGATATCCCATTTTTTCTTTTAAATAAACCTAGCAGAGTAGAGGGAATAGGAGAAAATTTAGAAGTAATTGAAAATAATATAAAAAATAAAATAATTTTGATAAAACCAGATTTTGGTGTAAGTACTGTAGCAGCATATAAAAATTATGCTAAATTAAAAAATAAAAAAGATGCTGATATAGATAAGATTATAGAAGGAATGAAATCTGGTAATTCAGATGATTTAGAAAATTATCTGGAAAATCATTTGGAACAGGGATTGCTATTAGAGGATAAGAATATAATAGCTTTTAAGAAAAATTTAGAAAAACTGGGAAAAGAACAAAACATGAAGTTTCATATGTCTGGTAGTGGTAGTTGTTATTATACTTTTGTAGAAAAAGATAATATAGATCGAATTTATGACAAAATAAAAACAACAATGGAGGGCTGCAGAGTTGAAATATGTAGTTTTCTTTGAATAAACTAAAAAGGAGAGTACTAAAAATGAATATTACAGATGTAAGACTGAGAACAGTAAAAAATGAAAATGAATTAAAGTTAAAAGCTTATGCAGACATCACATTGGACGGTAGTTTTGTTATTCATGGGTTAAAGGTTATTGACGGTCAAAAAGGAATGTTTGTGGCTATGCCATCTAGAAAGATGCCTAATGGAGAATTCAAGGATATAGCTCATCCTATTACACCAGATTTAAGAAGAATTTTAACAGAAATTGTTATAAAAAAATATAATGAAACTATAGAAGAGATAAAAGATACAGAGGAAATAAATCCTGTAGAGGGTTAAAAAAAGTATAGAAAAATAAATAAAAAAATGCCGATATTTATCGGCATTTTTTTATTTTAATTGGATTAAAGTTTAGATTATCTAATCTGTCCATCTCCTCTAATTATATATTTAACAGAAGTCAGTTCCTTTATACCCATAGGTCCCCTAGCATGAAGTTTTTGAGTACTGATACCGATCTCTCCTCCAAATCCAAAGGCTCCTCCATCGGTAAATCTAGTGGAAGCATTGATGTAAACTGCGGCAGAATCCACTTCTCTCAAAAATTTCTGAGTATTTCTATAGGTTTCACTAATTATTGCTTCTGAATGTTTTGTAGAATAGGTATCTATATGTTTGATGGCCTCATCTATAGAATCTACAGTTTTGATAGATAAAATAAGATCTAAATATTCGGTATTCCAATCGCTGTCACTTGCAGGAACAGCATTGGCTAAATATTTTATAGATCTTTCATCAGCTCGAATTTCTACTCCTAATTCACCTAATTTTTCCCCCAGGCTGGGCAGTAGTTTAGAGATGCTGTCATTATGAACTAAAAGAGTTTCCATGGCGTTACATACTCCAGGTCTGGAAGTTTTGGCATTGATAATAATATCTATAGCCATCTTTAGATCTGCACTATGGTCAACATAGGTGTGACATAGACCTGCACCTGTTTCTATAACAGGAACACTTGCTTTAGCAAGAATGGCTTGCTTTAATCCTTTGCCCCCACGAGGAATAATAACATCTATAAAATTATTCATGGTAATCAGTTCATGTACAC
>DAOUPY010000368.1 GCA_030625925.1 Fusobacteriaceae bacterium
AGAAGACAGAGATAGATCTCAAAGAAAGTGAGATAGATGTTAATATAGCCAGGGCAGCATACTACCCAAAGGTAGGATTGGGATTTGAAAAGAATTTTAAGAGGGACAGCGATGGACTGAATTCTTATAGAATAGGTGTAGGGTTTAACTGGAATGTATTTAATTGGGGGGCAGATATGGATACTGTGGCTCAAAATCAATACAGGGTAGATCAGGCCAATATAGATCTGACAAAGATGAAAGATGAGGTAAAACTGGAACTCAAGGAAAAATACAGTAATATGATTACCCTGTCCAAGCAGCTGGAAGCACAGAATATGAAGGTTGAAATAGCTGATGAAAATGCTGCGATAGATACACTGAGATATAATAATTCACTGATGAGTTCATTTGAATATTTAGACAGTGTAGATAAATTGAGAGCAGCAGAGGAAGGTTACTATACCCTTCAGAGGGAATTGATGTTGGCTATAGATACATATGAAAATGCGTGGAGATAGAAACTCTTCCTTTTTATGGTTTCCCTTTCAATAAAGGGAAACCGAGGTACTACTTCGAAGCACTTACGATAGTTTACCATTTTGACATCGTAAATTTCTTATAGCTATAAGGAATTTTAGTACTCGTCAATCGGGCAAACGCCAACAAGGAATGGGTTCTAAGGTTCGAACAGATCTGTGTAATCTACAGAAATGTTGATTTTGTAATTGCATAACAATCTCATACATTTGACTAAGTTCAACTACAGAGTTATATCCATAACTCTAAGTTTCAGTTATGTGACAAAAAAAGACTCCTGTGCTCTAGCAGAAGGATATTATAGATTAGTGTAAATTCGTGACAAAAAAAAGACTTAAAAGTTAAATATTTAGGAGATGAATATGAAAAACAAAATAATTATAGCTGTAATAGCTCTTCTGGTTATTGGAGGGGGCTTTACAGTATTGAAAAATAGAAATAATAAAGATATGGCTTCAGTAAGGCTGGTAAAGATAAGCAATGAAAATATTTCTGAAAATTTAAAATTTGAGGGGATAGTAAATGCAAAAAAAACTTATGGGCTGTATAAAAAAGTTCCTATGATGATAGAGGAAGTAAAGATCAAGCCTGGAACTATGGTAAAAAAGGGAGACGAATTGATCAGATTCAGCGGTGTAGGGACCGATGGATTTGAAAATACAGGAGTTTCCAATATTTTTATGAAGTTAGAAGAAAAAAAATTAGAAGTTGAGGTTTTGGAAAAACAAGTAACAGAATTAGAGAGAAGAGAAAAAGTTGTAAAATTTCAGTTGGATAATGCTAACAGTACGGCTGAAATTATGAAAGAGTTATTGGAGCAGGATGGAGTATCTTCTCTGGAAGCAAATAAATATATTACAGATGCGGCATTAAAAGATTTGGAATATAACAATGTAATTCAGGATATATATCTTGCTAAACAGAGATTAAAGATAAAATCTGCTGCATTAAATGAGGAATTAAAGGAGATGAGTCAGAATATGACAGCTCCAGAAAATGGAATAATAACCGAAGTTTTTGTGGGAAATGGGATGATGGCAATGCCGGGGAAACCGCTATTAAATTTTGCATCTCTGGACAGCGGACTAGAGGTAAAAGTACTTATACCTATCTATCAATCTCAAGGGGTAACTACAGGAGCTAATGTAGATATTATCTCTAAAGGTTCTTTGGAGGAGAAAAAGTACAACGGAAAGGTAGTTTCAATCTCAAGTGTAGCTCAGGTAATAAAAAATGGAAATAACGAAGAAAGATATCTGACTGCTACTGTAGAATTAGATGGATCTATAGGTCTCCTTCCAGGAGTCAATGTAGGAGTAGAAATATCCGGAAAGGCACTTAACGGGATAAATGTAGTGGATGCTTTTTCTGTAATTGAAGAAAATGGAAAAAATTATGTTTATATAGTAGAAAATAACAGGGCCAGAAAAGTAGAGATACAGACTGGGATAAAGACTCTGTCTAAATATGAAGTTTTGAACCTGCCGGAAGGGATGGAAGTAGTGGTGAATCCATTTAAGGTGAGAGATGGGGAGAAGGTAATGGTAAAATAGAAAAACCCTCTTCCTTTTTATGTTTTCTCCCTCTGTAGGGAGAAACCGAGGTTGGATTATTGGGGTTTAAATTTAATAAAATGTTAAGAGAAAAATTAAAGGACTAGTCACGAATGGCACAAATTATCACGAAAAGGAGTAAACTTATGTTAGATATATTATATAAAGAGTTATCTTATAAAATAGTGGGTTTAGCTATGGAAGTTCATAGGGAATTAGGTTATGGATTTCTAGAAAAAGTTTATGAAAATGCTTTGGTAATTTTATTAGAAGAAAACAATATAAAAGTAGAGCAACAAAAACAAATAATAATAGAATTTCATGAAAAAGAAATAGGAAACTATATTTCAGATTTATTAGTTGAAGATAAAATTATTATAGAGTTGAAAGTTGCAACAAAAATAAAAGGTGTTCATAAAGCACAAGTAGCTAATTATTTAAAAGCAACAGGAAAAAAATTAGGAATCATAATTAATTTTGGAAGTGAAAAGTTAGAATTTGAGAGAGTTGTTATGTAATAACAAATAAACTTCTGTGGTATAGCTGTAGCTGTAAAATTTAAAAAAATTCGTGTCATTCGTGACAAAAACAGGTTCTAAGGGTTTCGCCCTTAACTGAGATCATTTCGATTCACGAGTATTTTATTTTCTATA
>DAOUPY010000393.1 GCA_030625925.1 Fusobacteriaceae bacterium
GGCGGCTACCTGCAAGGAAAGGGTGAATCTTGCCACTGTAAGAAAAGGGCAGTTTGAAGGGATGACAGAAAAATTGAAAGATCCTCAGTGGAGACCTGATTTCGGAGGGTGTATGCCTCATAAAACAGCAGGAGTAGTAGGGGTAGGAGCCAGACAGCCGTTAATAGCTTTTAACATAAACTTAGGAACGACAGATATAAATATAGCCAAGAATATAGCCAAGGCAATCAGACATTCCAGCGGCGGCTTTAGATATATAAAGGCCGGACCGGCAGAGCTGAAAGAAAAAGGGATAGTTCAGGTGACTATGAATGTAGTAAACTATAAAAAAACGCCGCTCTACAGAGTCTTTGAAACTGTAAAGATGGAAGCTAAAAGATATGGTGTGCCGGTATTGGGCAGTGAAATCATAGGGAGTGTTCCTATGGAAGCTCTTGCTATGAGTATGGAATATTATTTAGGCTTAGATGGGTTTTCTATGGAGAAGGTGCTGGAATCTAATCTATAGAGAAATTAAATTTTAAACTGAAAAAGATTGAAACTAAAAACTAAAAAAAGGAAAAATGATTTTAGTCACAAATTACACAAATTTGCACAGATTAAAAAAATCTGCGACAAAAAACTTTATGAATCTTTGTATGCTGAAAAAGTCAGGGTTTTATCTGCATAAAAAATAAATCTGTGTAGATTAGATTTAAAAATTTGTGTAATCTATGTCAAGTTTTTTGACTTTGTTTTTTTAAAACTGTTTTACTTTTAAGTTTTTAGTAATTAGTTTCGCTGTAGGCGATTGGGGGGGAATTAAAGATGTATGCTGATTTAATTATAAAAAATATAGGTAATTTGATTACCATGGGAGATACAAAAAAACCTAGGGCTGGAAAAGAAATGAGTGAGGTTGAAATAATAAAAGATGGATATATAATAATAAAGGATGGAAAATTTTTAGAAACAGGATCAGGAGAAGTTGAAAAAAAATACATAGGGGAGTCTACTCTGATAAAGGATGCAATGGGACTTACTGTAACACCTGGATTAATTGATCCCCACACACATCTAGTCCATGGAGGAAGTCGTGAAAATGAATTTTCTAAAAAATTAGAAGGGGTTCCCTACATGGATATTTTAAAAGCTGGTGGGGGAATTTTGAGCACAGTGAATTCTACAAAACAGGCCAGCTTTGAAGAATTATATAAAAAAGCTAAAAAAAGTTTGGATATAATGTTATCTTTTGGTGTAACCACTGTAGAAGCCAAGAGTGGGTACGGCCTGGATCTTGAAACGGAGCTAAAACAATTAGAAGTTGTAAAAAAATTAAATGAAGATCACCCTATAGATTTAGTGTCGACATATCTAGGAGCCCATGCCATGCCGCCTGAATATAGGGATAAAAGAGAAAAATTTATTGAGGAGATCATAGGGGCTCTGCCTGTAATTAAAGAAAAAAAATTAGCTGAGTTTTGTGATGTTTTTTGTGAAGAGGGAGTTTTTTCTATTGAGGAAACCAGAAAAATATTGAATGCTGCCAAGGAATGGGGCTTTAAAGTGAAAATCCATGCAGATGAAATTGTAACCTTAGGCGGTGCAGAATTATCGGCAGAGTTAGGAGCATTTTCTGCTGATCATCTAATGGCTGCCAGCGAGAAAGGGATGGAGAATATGGCAGAAGCTGGAGTAATAGCAGATATCCTGCCTACAACCTCATTTAATTTAAATAAAGACTATGCTCATGCTCGTTTCATGATAGAAAAAGGTGTGGCAGTAGCTCTGTCTACAGATTATAATCCGGGAAGTTCTCCTACAGAAAATTTACAGCTGGCTATGCAATTGGGATCGCTGAAATTAAGGATGACTCCTAAAGAAGTTATTACTGCGGTTACTGTCAATTCTGCTTATTCAGTGGATAGAGGCGGGGTGGTTGGAAGTATCTCAAAAGGAAAGAAAGCGGATTTTGTGATTTTTGACACACCAAATTTAGAATATATAATGTATCACTTTGGAATCAATCATACTAAGGACGTGTATAAAAATGGAATACAGGTAGTGGCAGATGGAAGAGTTGTTTATTAAATAAAAACTAAAACTACGAATTACGCAAATAAAAAAAATTAGAATTTAAAAATTTAAGATTAGAAAATTTGGATATATAAACCATAGTTTAAATATGTTTAATATAGAAAAAATCAGAGAAGGATAAAATAAATTTAGTCACAGATGACACAAATTTATACAGATTATAATCTGAGAAATCTGCGACAAAAGAAAAAATGAATTTTGCAGAGATAACCTTAGTAGCTATCACAAGAATAGACCATACAATTGGTGTATATTGGTGGCAGAAAAGGTTTCAAATTTAATTATTAATTATACATTTTAAATTATCAATTTCGCTGTAGGCGATGGGGGGATAAATATGAGTTATTTAAATATAGAATTAGGAGACTTTATAGATGTTGTAGATTCGGATGCGCCGGCACCTGGAGGAGGAAGTGTAGCAGCTCTCTCTTCATCACTGGGGATAGCACTGTCTCGTATGATGGCATCATTAGCTATAGATAAGAAAAAATACAGAG
>DAOUPY010000119.1 GCA_030625925.1 Fusobacteriaceae bacterium
AGTTAACTCCTCCTTCTTATGTTTTCTCTTAAAAAAAGAGAAACCGAGGTAGGGTATGGAAGTAAAAGAAAAAAGACCATTCAATTGAATGGTCTTTTTTAGTTATAATCTTTGTTATTTTTCTATAGTAAACCCTATTCCTCTGATAGTTTTAATTAACTTCACAGGGAACTCCTTGTCGATCTTATCTCTCAGATATTTTATATATACATCCAGGATACTGTCACTGCCGTCATACCCCCAGACATTGACCAAGATCTTGTTACGAGTCAAAACTATACCTTTATTTTCAATTAAAAACTTTAAAAGTTCAAATTCTGTTTTAGATAATTTGATATCCCTGTCGCCTCTGATAGCCACAAACCTGGAAAGATCCAAAGTAAGGTCTTTCACTGTCAGTTGATATGTTGTATCTTGACGATGAATTTTTCTAAGGTGTGCCTTGATTCTGGCGGAAAGTTCCAAAGATTCAAATGGTTTAGTTAAGTAATCATCAGCCCCGAATTCAAAGCCGGTAATCTTATCGGTAAGATCATCTTTGGCTGTAACCATAATAACTATAGTTTCAGGATAGAATTTCTTGATCTCTTGGCATACCTTGGGTCCTTCGACTTTGGGAAGCATCCAGTCTAGAATAATTACATCGTATGTTTTTTCTCTAATCTTATTTAAAGCCTCAAATCCATCATAGGCTACATCTACCTTATATCCTTCATATGTTAAGTGTAATTCCATTAAACGAGCTATCTTAGTCTCATCCTCTACTATCAAAACATTATACATAAATCCCCCCCTAGCTATTGTGTGTAATTTTATTATATTGGAAGTTTAAGAGTTACAGTAGTCCCCTTATTGACCTCACTATCTATAAAAATATGACCATTATGCATATCGACAATACTTTTTTACGATAGAAAGTCCCAAGCCATTTCCACCTGTATTTTTGGTTCTAGCTTCATCTACCCGGTAAAATCTATTAAATAATTTTGGGATATGCTTCTTGGGAATCCCAAATCCTTCATCTGAAACTATAATTTTGAAATGACTTTTTCCTTTTTCACAAGAAATGGTTATCTGTCTATTTTTAGGTGTATATTTTATAGAGTTTTCAATTATAGCTCTAACTGCCTGTAAAATTAGTTTTTCATCAATAAATCCATGAAATTCAGGAATATTATGGAGTGAATAAGTATGTTTTTTATCGATCATCTTAAATTCCTTAAAAATTCTTTTGAGCAAGTTAGGTATATCTACATCTGTTAAATCCAAATTATATCTGGTATTTTCTTCTCGTGCAATGAATAAAAGCTTTTCCATAAGATCGGTCATATTAAAGACTTCTTCTTTTATAGAGGCAAGAGCCTCCTCAGTGAGGTCCTTATTACCGATTCCCCATTGATTTAATAAATCCACATATCCATTTATAATAGAAAGGGGAGTCCTCAGTTCATGGGAAGCATCGGAAATAAATTTTGTTTGATTTTCAAAAGAGCGTTCTAATCTTTCCATCATATCATTTATAACTTTTATTAGTCTTCCTATTTCATCGTCATGGTTAGAAGCTTCAATTCTTTTGTTCAGATTATGCAGATTTATTAATTCAGCAGTATCAGCTATTGAATTTATTGGTTTTAAAGTTTTTTTAGCAAAAACAACTCCAGTGACAATAGCCAAAATAAAACCAGCCAAATCGATTAAAAACATGGTAGATGTCAGAGCCTCGATAAGTGAATCGGAAGACTTTAGATCACTGATAAGCTGCATGTATATTTTTTCCCCTGAGGGAGCTTTTATCATGGTATTCAAGTAAAAAAATCTATTTTTTTTTAACTTGATAAAATGGTATTCTCCCACCTGATCAATATCAATGGTATAGGGAAGACTTATTTTTTTAAAACTTTCATAAGTTTTATTGGGAAATTTAAAATTGACGTATATTTGATCTCTATGAGAGCTTACTTTCTCTATAATAGTTGAAATTTCTGATTTTCCCAGACTAGTAGAATCGGATAGTATATTGTTAACTTCTTCTAAGATAACTTCTTTTCTGGCGATAACAAGAGATTGCTCTAAGGTATTGACATGTGTTGTAATGGAAATATAAATGATGAGGTTTAATACCAATAGAGTCAAAACAAATGTAAGGGAAAAGGACATAGCTATCTTTGTAGAAATTTTATTAAAAAAACTAAATTTTTTCATGGAGAGTACTCCCTTATGGAATGTTTTTTTGATGTTGAAAGTTATATTTATTTGAATATAAGATCTTATTGTTTAGCGGAAAAAACTTAGACCTGACTATAATATTGATATTTTTATCGGTATTATAAAGACCACATTCAAGGATAAGGTTAAATACGTCTTTGTCAAATCTAAACTTATTATACCTATTCCAGTGATAGTAATCTAAGATAGTTGGAATATAAAATTCTATTATAGCTTCAGAGGAACTTATACTTATAGTATACTCTAAATTTAGAGTATTTAAACCATCAGTAAAAGAAATTTTATTCAAAGACCCATAGGATGCAGAGCAAAGTAAAGTAAAAAGTATGAAAGTTAAAATTATTTTTCTATTCATATAGTGTCTCCTAGTCATATTTTTAAAATTTAATATATATTTATAATAATAACACTTTAATTTTAGAATTTTCTTAGAAAATAGAAAAAAAGTAGAAAAAAGTAGTTTTCCCATTAAAAATGACTAAACTACTTTTTTTAAATTGAAAAATATTTCTATAAATTATAAGAGAATCCCATAAATAATTATAGAAATTACAACTTGAAAAAAAAATCTATTCAAACTAGATGTTCAATTTCTTCAAATAGATTAAAGGTGATAAAAATTCCTAAAACAATTAAAATAATCCCAATGATTTTTGTATATCTTTTATTGTTTTTAAAATTTATTTTTATAGGTATGAATTTAAATAATATGACAGGTATTGTTAATCCTATGGTATAAAATAAAATCATAAAAATACTAGAATAAATATTATCTTTAGGAATAATAGGAGCCATAGGGATAAAGATATGGGCAAAAGATTGGATCCAAGAAAATGCAACAAAAACTCCCATTAAAATAGGATTTGTTTTTTCTATTTTATCAGCGGAGAGTAAAAAATGAGAATGAGAATGTTTTATTACTCCTAAAAACATCAATCCAAACAAGATGAATAAGCCGCCGATTATATAGTTAAACATTTGTTGGTGAAAAATATGACTTAGGGTATCTGTAAAAAATAAAAATAAAAAATTAATTATAAGTATTCCTAAAAAACATCCAAAAATAAATTTTGTCTTTTCCTTTATTAGAACTAAAAAAGCATAAAAAGTAGTGATGGTACCTATAAAACAAGGGTGAAAAAAACTAGTAATTCCTAAGGTAAACGCTATTAAATAAATCATAAAACTCCTCCTAAAAACTGTACTTCTCTATATTCTTTACTGTGAACAAGAAAAATACCCTTTTAATATAATTTAAACACCTTGATAAGTCAACTACAATGAAGTTATTTGATTATCAAAGTATCTAAAGATAATTCTATATCAAAGTGGGAAAAAAAGCAATTTTTTTTAATGTATCTATAAATAAAGTTTTAGAAAAAAAAAAAATGTGATATATTTTAATATAAAAGAATAAAAGAGAGGGAGAAGATTATGGCGAAAAGAGAAGGTTATTTGAGCTGGGATGAATATTTTATGGGGATAGCGGTTTTATCTGGTCAGAGAAGTAAAGATCCGAGTACTCAGGTAGGGGCTTGTATAATAAATGAAGATAAAAAAATTGTTGGAGCAGGATATAATGGTTTTCCTAAGGGATGCTCCGATGAGGAGTTCCCATGGGGAAGAGATGGGGAATTTTTAGAAACTAAGTATCCTTTTGTAATGCATGCAGAACAAAACGCTATCTTAAACAGTATAAAAAATTTAAAGAATTGCACTATATATGTGGGGTTATTTCCCTGCCATGAATGTGCTAAGTCAATAATTCAAAGTGGCATAACTAAGATAGTATACCTTTCGGACAAATATAAAGGTACAGATTCTAATATAGCATCTAAGATGCTTCTAGACAGTGCAGGGGTAAAATATACTAAATTAATTCCAAGAAAAGTGGAAATATCTATCTCCTTAGATGAAAATTTTATTTAATTTTAAGATCGGTAACCTATGTTACCGATCTTTTTCTTTTTTTACTGATATAATCAATGTATAGAAATTACTCTTACTTTTGTTATAGTTTACCTTCGTTAATCGAGAAAACGCCCACAGGGAAAGAGTCAATATAAAAAAAATGGAGGAAATAATATGTCAATGTTTTGTTACCAATGTCAAGAAACAGCAAAAGGAACTGGATGTACAATAGCAGGTGTCTGTGGGAAAAAGCCAGAAACTTCTAATTTACAAGACTTATTAATATACACAGCTAAATCAATAGCTATCTTAAGAGAGGGAATTGATTTGGAAACAAGAAAATCTTGTGATCATTCTGAAAAAATTGATTATTACTTAACTAATGCATTATTTACAACGATCACAAATGCAAACTTTGATGACGTAGCTATAGCTGCACAAATCACAGAAGGATTAGCTTTAAGAGAAGAAATAAAGGCTAAATTTATTGAATTAGGAAAAGCTCCAAAGAGATTAGAAAATCATGACGCATTAACATTCACAGTAAAAACTATGGAAGAGATGCAGGCAAAATCAGTTTCTGTAGGAATATTGGCAACTGAAGATGAAAACATCAGATCTTTAAGAGAACTTACTATATACGGATTAAAAGGAATGGCTGCTTACTATGAACATTCAGTAAACTTAGGATATAAAAATCAAGAAATTGTGATGTTTATGGAAAAAGCTTTAGTATCTACACTAGATGATACTTTAGGATTAGATGAATTAGTAGGATTGGTATTGGAAACTGGAAAATACGGTATAGATGTAATGGCATTATTAGATGGTGCAAATACAGGGAAATTTGGAAATCCTGAATTAACTGAAGTTAACATTGGAACGAAATCAAATCCTGGAATCTTAATTTCCGGACATGATTTAAATGATATAGTTCAATTATTAGAACAAACAAAAGGAACAGGAGTAGACATCTATACTCATTCAGAGATGTTACCAGCTCACTATTACCCTGAGTTAAAGAAATATGACCATTTGGTAGGTAACTATGGAAATGCATGGTGGAAGCAAAAAGAGGAGTTCGAATCATTTAACGGACCTATCTTATTCACAACAAACTGTATCGTCCCTCCAAAGGCTGGAGCATCATATGAAGGAAAAGTATTCACTACAAATGCAGCTGGATACCCTGGATGGGTTAGTATCAAAGAGGATGAAAACGGGAATAAAGATTTCTCTGAAATCATAGAGATGGCTAAAACTTGTGAAGCTCCTACTCAAATTGAAGAGGGAACTATCGTTGGTGGATTTGCTCATGAGCAGGTATTCGCATTAGCTGATAAAGTAGTAGATGCAGTTAAAACTGGAGCAATCAAAAAGTTCTTCGTAATGGCAGGTTGTGACGGAAGAATGAAATCAAGAGATTATTATACTGAATTTGCTGATAAATTACCGAGTGATACAGTAATCTTAACGGCAGGTTGTGCAAAGTTTAGATACAATAAATTAAATTTAGGAGATATCGGCGGGATTCCTAGAGTATTAG
>DAOUPY010000336.1 GCA_030625925.1 Fusobacteriaceae bacterium
TATTATACATAATTTCTTTATATTCTTATATATATTTTAAAAGTATTGAAGATATTTACTATCTATATTATAATACCTTGGTTGTTTAAAAACATTTTTTTTGCAATAAACTAATGTTTTTTATTAGCAAAATAAATTTAATTTTAAAAAGGAGTTGAGTTATATGGACGATTGTATACGCAGGCTGGATGTGATGAAACAAATGTAAATCAAAAGGAGGACTATATGTGAAAAACATACTTTTAGAATTAATCAAAGAAAAAAAATTTAACAAACTTAAGGAAGAATTGATCAAATTAAACCCAGTTACCATCAGTGAGATTATTAGTGAGGTTTCCAATAGAGAGGAACTCATAATCTATAGGCTGTTACCAAAGGAGCTGGCAGTGAGATCGTTTTCCTATTTAGAATCCGAGGATCAGTTAAGGCTGATAACCTTATTTTCTACAGGGGAAACTACAGAATTAATAGATGAATTATTCTTTGATGATTTGATAGACTTGATCGAGGAGATGCCGGCCAATATCGTAACCAAGATATTACAGGTATCTACCGTTGAAGACAGAAAAAAGATAAACCAGTTTTTAAGCTACCCAGAAGAATCCGCTGGCAGCCTGATGACCACCGAATACCTTTCTTTGAAAGAAAATATGACTGTCAGTGAGGCACTAAAATATATTAGAAGTATAGGAAAAAATTCAGAAAGCATCTATACTGCTTATATTATCGATAAATCTATGAAACTATTGGGAGTTTTATCTCTCAGATCAATTATTTTATCTGAGTTAGATCAGAAAATATCGGATATATATAAATCCGATGATATAGTTACTGTAAATACTCTGGATGACCAGGAAATTATTGCAGATAAATTTAAAAAATATGACCTTATCTCCATTCCTGTTGTAGACTTAGAGGGAAGGTTAACCGGAATAATCACCATCGATGATATTGTAGAAGTTATAGAGGAAGAAAATACCGAAGATATGCAAAAAATGGCAGCTATCACCCCCCTTACAGACAAATATATGGATGTAGGCTCGCTGCAGATGGCAAAGAAAAGGATCCCATGGCTCCTTATCCTGATGGTTTCAGCATCTTTTACCTCTGGAGTAATTGGAAAATACGAACATACTCTGGCACTGATGCCTATATTGAATGGATTTATCCCTCTGCTGATGGATACAGCCGGTAACTCTGGTGCTCAGACATCTACCCTTGTAATCAGGGAACTTTCCCTTGGAAATATCAGTTTAAGTGACTGGTTTAAAATAATGATCAAAGAATTTAAAGTTAGTTTTCTTGTAGCTATTATTTTATCTATTGTTAATTTTTTAAGATTATATTACCTGGAGATCACTCTTTTTGGAAGAGTTAATAAGTTTGAGATTGCATTTGTAGTTTCTTTCACCCTCTTTTTTACCGTGGTCTTAGCAAAATTAGTGGGAGCAGTTCTTCCGCTGGGAGCACAAAAATTAAAGTTTGACCCCGCTCTTATGGCTGGGCCATTAATTACAACAATTGTAGATGTACTGGCTCTAATTGTTTATTTTCATCTAATTACCACTTTTATGCCTGTATAAGGAGGAGAACATGTTAATAGCATTTGATATTGGAAACACCCATATTGTCACTGGAATCTTGGATGACAAAGGAAATTTAATAACCAGTTTTAGGATCGCAACCAAGGATAACATCACTGAAGATGAACTTTTTTCATATTTAAAAAACATTACTGATTTTAATAAAATCGAGTTAACTAATGTCTGCGGAGTCATGGTATCTTCTGTAGTTCCTGGGCTTATTAGAATTTGTGATTATCTGGCTAAAAAATATTTTAATTTATCCCCATTAGTAATAAATCTAGACCTAAAATTACCTTTCCATTTCGCAGAAGGATTAAATAACTCTGGATTCGGAGCTGACAGGATAATAGATATAGTACAAGGATTAAAATTACATCCAGATAAAGACCTTGTGGTCTTTGATTTTGGAACAGCTACTACCTATGAGATCCTTGTAGATAAAGTCTATGTAGGAGGCGGAATCTTACCTGGGATAAATATGTCTATAAATTCCCTCTTTGGGAATACAGCTCAGCTGCCTAAGGTAAAGTTTGAAAACCCCCATACCATCGCTGGTAAAAGTACAGTTGAACAAATTCAAGCTGGGATTTTTTATGGATACACTGGGCAGATCAAGGAGATCATCAGAAAAATCAAAGAGATCTATCCAGATACCTATGTTATTGCCACTGGCGGACTGGGAGAGATTATCAGTAAAGAAGTCAATTCAATAGATGAATACCTTCCCAATCTAAGTATTGAAGGGATGTATTCTATTTGGCTGGAAAATAAGTAAAATTTGAAAAATACAAGCTAGTCACGAATAACACTAATATTTACTAATGAAAAAAACTGAACCATGAATGATCCGAAAAAAATTAGAATTGAAAAATTTTGACACAGATAACACAGATTTTAAAATCCGTGTTATCTGTGTCAAAAAAAGAGGTTTGTATTGTAGGGGGTAATCCTTACGATAATATGTGTAATTCGTGACTAAAAATAAAGTTAAATTTCAAAAACCTTTCCTGTATTAAACTCCTCAATCTGTCCTCCCAATATTTCTTTTAACACACTAAACCCTTTTTTCCCAGTACAATGTCCTGTGTATATATGAGAGATTCCCTTTAAATTTTTCCCTATATTCACGACTCTTTCCTCAGGTTCAGCCAATTTTTTAGTTATATTATTCTGTAGGTGAAAACCTCCTACCAATCCCAATATTTTTTTATTAGGATATCTATCTTTGGCACTTTTTACCATATTTAATATTCCACCGTGGGAACATCCTGTAAATACTATTAATTCACCTTTTTTTTCCTCTATCACCATGATGAGTT
>DAOUPY010000553.1 GCA_030625925.1 Fusobacteriaceae bacterium
CATCCTGTAGATACCTTGGAAGCAGTTATAAAAGCTGATAAATGGGCAAGAAAAGAAGCCACAAGAATAATCGAAACTTATCAATAGGAAAAATTAAATTAAAAACTATATAGATCAAATAGGGGAGGAATATGTTGAAATTAATTGTATATTATCTGCCTATGCCTTTTGTTGTGTATTTGTTGTATTTATTGTCAGGCAGCTACCTGGCAGGAGGGTTATTTTTTCTAGGTTCTTTTTCATTCTTGATAAGGATAACAGAGATAAAGAGTGAAAATTTAAGGAAAAAAATAAAGTTCTTTGCATCTAATTTTTTATTTTTATATAAAACTCTGTGTTTTATAGCTATTTTAGCCATCGGTTTAGAGATCGTAGGTTGGGGAACAATAATTAGGACACCTGCATTTCTTTTTCTCAGCCTTGTATTCTATATTTTATTAATATGGAGAGGGTATCAAAATTATATTAAAATAGAAATAAAGGAATATACGGTGGAAATATCTGACTATGACACTGAATTAAATCTGGTATTTTTATCGGATATTCACTTGAGCGAATTGAGATCTATAAATTATGCGGAAGAAATAGTTGAAAAAGTAAATGGATTGTCTCCTGATTGTATATTGATTGGGGGAGACACCATAGAATCCCATATGGAATATTTAGAAGATAAAGGATTTGATCAGGTATTAAGAAAAATAAGATCTAAATATGGAGTTTATGGAGTGCTGGGAAACCATGAGTATACAGGTAACTTAAATAAAAATATGGAGTACTTAGATAGATGCGGAATTAAAATTTTGAGGGATGAATCGATTATAATAAAAAAATTAGAATTTATCTTTAGAGATGATGAGACAAATCATTCTAGAAAAAAATTGAATGAAATCTATAAGACGGTTTATCCAAAGGTTGTTGTGGATCATCGGCCAAAATTTGAGGAAGCACTGAGTGAGGGTGCAGAATTACAACTTTCAGGACATACTCATGGAGGTCAGTTTTTCCCTGTAAATTTAGGTTATATGCTTAAATATAAGGTTATCTATGGGTATAAAAAAGTAAAAAATATGATAATTATAGTGTCTTCTGGGGTAGGAACAGGGTTTTTCACCTATAGAACCTGGAGTAAGGCTGAAATAGTGAGGATAACCATTAGGGGGAAAGCTCATGAATAAGGTTATAATAACTTTAGTAGTGGTGGTTTTTATCCATATGGGTTATAATTTTTTAATAAGTATTTAGAATAGAAAAAATAGATTGATTATAGGAGAGGAAAAATGGGAAAATTAATAGTAATAGAAGGAACTGATTCTAGCGGAAAGC
>DAOUPY010000211.1 GCA_030625925.1 Fusobacteriaceae bacterium
TTTTTTAAATATTCAGAATCCGGGTTAGTATGTTTTTCAACTGTTTGTGTAGTTCCATTGTGTAAGATCATGTCTGGAGTATGCACTAAACAATATGCTGCTCCTTTTAAAACTGCAAAATTCATCTTTTATTCCTCCGATTTATATATATATTTATTTGTGTGACTTTATGTATTATTATAAAAAAATAAGGGAAAGAGACAATAACTCTTCCCCTTATTTAAGTTTAATTATTTAACGTCAAATACTGTTTGGTCAGTAACTTCAGTAGTTAAAGCTTCTAAAGCTGTTTTTACAATGTCTTTTCTTAATTTCAATTGGTCTTCCGCACATAATGCAGGGTCTCCAAATGGATGTGGTATTGCGATTGCAGGAACTATTCTGTTCGCTCCTACTGTTAGAGAGATAGGAACTACAGTACAAAGGTGTACTACAGGTATTCCACTTCTTTCTATTTCTTTTACCATCGTTGCACCGCAACGAGTACAAGTCCCTCACGTAGAAGTTAGGATTACTCCGTCTACTCCTGCAGCAACTAGTTCTTTTGTGAATTCAGCTGCGAACGCTTTCGAGTTCTTTACTGAAGTTCCGTTTCCTGTTGTAGAATAGTAGTAAGGATGGATAGATCCGATTACTCCTGCAGCTTCAAATTCTCTTAAAGCGTCAGTAGGAACTACTACGTTTGGATCGTCGTTAGCATATGTAGGGTCGAATCCTCCATGAGCAGTTTCACCCATATTGTCTAATTCGTACTTTCCATATTTTTGAGCTGATGAAGCTTCGATTCTATCTGGGTTTCCAGAAGGAACCATTCCACCAGAAGTAACTAAAGCTATTTTAGCTTTAGATAAATCTTTGATTGCTGCTCCCGGTTCAACATGATCAAATGTTGGCATTGGATACTCAGTTTCAAATGCTTCACCTTTTAATTTATTTACTAACATATCTACTGCTCTTTCAGCACCGATCTTTTCAGCGAAATAATTCTGTCTTATTCCTCTTACATGGTATCCTTCTTCAGCTGGTGATCCAACAGTTTCATTTTTAGCTAATTTTAAAGCGAGTTTAGCCAATGGCTTTATAGCCTTTCTCATTCCTGCTGCTGAGTTAGTTGTAGAAACAATATTAAGATCTTTTCTATACATATCTACACCAGGGTTCTCAACGTACATAGCAGTAACTACAGGAATTCCTAATTGCTCTTTTACAGCTTTTCCGATAGTTCCACAAGCTACTCCATATCTTCCTGCGTTGAAAGCAGGTCCTGCTACAAATAGGTCAGGTTTAGCAGCTTTTACCATTTCTAATATTACTTTTGTAGCTTCTTCAACATTCTCATTTAAATAAGAATCTCCACAAATTACTGTTCCTACGATTTCTGCTTCTTCACCAAATTGTTGCATAAGAGCTAAACCAGGACCTACAACTTCATTTCTGAATTCAGGTTTGATATCAGCTTTTTCTTCTCCACCAATTCCGGCGAAGAATTGATTTATATAGTGAACTACTTTTATTTTATTCATTCAAATCCCCCGTAATTAAGACTATCTTGCCTCGATATTGTATTACTAGGGATTAAATAACCCCTAGTTTATATTATATATGTTTTGATAATTGATCTTGTTAAATTTGTTACTATTATATAGGCTCACCTGAGCCATATGTTCAATGGATTTTTTTGAGAATTATTTAGATTAAAGATTTGGTGTGTGCCTCGCATAAGACACGGTTTCCGAATATGATCACTTAGTTTTTTTAGTTATTTTTTTTATTGCTATTGTTGGTTCAGTTATTACAAGTTTTGCGAGAAATTAAAGGTATTTACAACCTTCTCCTCTGATTTCGTTCATTTCTTCAACGATTTCTTCTACTTCTAATACCATTTCCATCATTCCTACTTGCTCTTCAAAGATGTCAGCGTTAACTGCATTTTTGAATTGATCTTCTAATACGTGGAATGTAGTTAATCCTAACGCTTCGTTAGCTAACACACCTGAGAATGTAGGGTCTCCCATTGTTACTGTTTCTGCAGCTAAGCCAGATGCCTCTGCTTCTGCTGCTCCTAATATAACTACTAAGTTTTCTGGTCCATATTCAGTTGCGAAATCTTTAATTCTTTTTTGATTCTCTAAATCCATTGCTCCAGCAGCCGTTCAGACAAAGCATTCTGTAGAAGCAAATATTACCTCTACGTTTGCTATTGTCTCAGCGCACTCCTTTATAGCCTCTCCAGGTACACCGTCTCTATCTCCGACGATGATTAATTTCTTATTTTCATAATTAAACATGTGATGCCTCCTAATTGTTTTATTGATTTTTTTAAACGCTATCCTTATAGAAGTTTTATTTATATAAAACTAGTACATTTTAGCTGTTAATTTGTTGAATCCTAACTCGTTTGTTGCACCAGTGATTATTTGTATTTCAGCCTCGATGCTTCCATCAGGTTTTAATGAACCGTCAAATCCACCTGATAATGTGTCTGTATAGTCTAACATTCCGATAACTCTGTCCATTGGAGCTAAAGTTATCATTTGGTTAGCGTTTCCACCAGTTATTACTGCGTCAGCTGCTACATCTGCATCTGCTAATGATTGAGATGATCCATCTCTACCAGCATATTCGTCAGTAACGATAACAGTTTTAACACCTTGAGCTTCTACTTTCTTACAGTTCATGATTAAGTCAGTATCAGGGTTTCCGAATCCTTCTTGAGAGATTACTACACCATCTAATCCTAAGTATTTAGTAAATTTAGCTGTCCAGTTAGATGATCTTTCTTTATCTGCTAAGTATACGTTTTCATTAGTAATGATGATTCCCATGAAGTTGATTTCTTTTCCATGTTGCTTGTATAAGTTTTTGATGATTGGGTTATTTAAGTGATGGTAAGTTGTGTTCTTGTCACAAGCTGATACACAGTTTCCACTTAAGATAGCTCCATCCATAACTTCAGTTGGATATAAAATAGTTGGTACTATTTTCTTAGCATCTACACCATATACATAAGTATCATGTAAAAGACCTTGAGTTTGTAACATGTATACATAAGCTACTTTTGGTAACTCAGGATACTGGTTAGCTTGCTCTAATAAAGGTTTAGTTTCGAATACTTCGATATTATCAGGAGTAAGGTTCTCTCCTAATTTACCTAAGAATGCAGCAACTTTTAATCCAGCCATTCTAGTAGCTGCTTCATAAGCGTAAGAGTCGATTCCTTCTTTAGCTTCAATAACCATACATAAGTTATTTAACTTTGAGAAAGGACTATAATCTGATGCTACACCAGTCATGTCGATTATTCCTTCTTGGAATCCAACAATCTTACCACAAGTTATTACAGCAGACCCTTTTAATACATGAGTTCTACCTTCTCCAACTGTTGTTACCTTTGAGATAATTCCAGGGAAAATACCAGCTTCTCCGCCAACTTTTACTCTAGGCTCGATTACATCCTTAACAGGTGTAATTCTAATTGATTCTCCAGGCTTTGCTAATTCAAGTTTAACGTCAATGATTCTGTCATCCTCTAAAACAATTGCCTTAACTTCTTCCGCATTTACATGTAAAACACCGTTTTCTACTTTTGAGACATCTGCAAATTTTATGTCTGAAATATTAATTTCTCCTAATTCTAAACGCAAATATCACACCCCCTTATATTTATTATAATTAAACTATGATTGTTACTCGGTTTATTACTTGATATTTTCAGCAAGCATGTTTTCAATATTTTTAGCTGTTGCATCGTCTTTTGTTAACTCGGCTACTTTTTCTCCACCTTTATATAAAGTTATTGTAGGTAATCCTAATACTTTTTGCTTTATAGCCATTCTTCTTGCCTTACTTGTGTTTAATTTTACAAATTTAGCTTTATCAGCATTTTTTTCAGCGATTACTTCTAATTCAGGTAATAATGCCTGGCATGGTACACACCCGTCACTATAATAATCTACTAATACGTATCCTTCTGCATTTAGTACTTCTTCTTCGAATGTTCCCTTATCTACGATTAACATAAATTGATCCTCCTTAAAATTTTTCTTCCATATATTTTTCAGCTAACGTTGCTGCGATTGCTCCATCAGCAGTTGCTGTTACTACTTGTCTAAGTGCTTTAGGTCTGATATCTCCTGCTGCAAATACTCCTTCTATATTTGTTCTCATATCGTCATCTGTTTTGATATATCCCCAATCATCCATTTCTACATGACCTTTGAATATATCTGAATGTGGTATGAATCCAACGAATACGAATAATCCGAAT
>DAOUPY010000490.1 GCA_030625925.1 Fusobacteriaceae bacterium
TCTTTTTATAAGAGAAGCTATAAAACACGAACCCATAGTTATTGCAAAAGCAACTGTCAACAGACCTAATATCCCACTTTGAAAATTTAATCCCAGAACTTTCTTTAACTCCATTCCATTCATCAGTAGGTACCCATGGATAAAAAATACTGCAAAACTATATTTAGCCATAAAGTCCAATACCCATATATTTTTATCCTCCAGCCTGTGAAGTAAGATCATCAAGAAG
The DNA here is from genome assembly GCA_030625925.1 of Fusobacteriaceae bacterium. Taxonomy (GTDB): domain Bacteria; phylum Fusobacteriota; class Fusobacteriia; order Fusobacteriales; family Fusobacteriaceae; genus Psychrilyobacter. The sequence goes on from DAOUPY010000490.1 coordinate 230, forward strand.
TAGATCATAAATACTTTTTGATAGATAGTTAAGTCTATTCCATTATATTCAAAAATTATTTTTTGGTAATTATACGGATGATCCAATATTACAGCTTGGAGATAACCTAAACCTAAAAATCCTATAGCCAGCCAGGTCTCTTTACCCTTTAATTTTTCATAGATCTTTTCCTTGTTTATAGATGACCAAATCCCCATTATATAGATTGGTGAAAAATAAATAAGTGACTGTAATGTATTAAAATTGTTAATCGGTCTATGGATAAAACTAGATGAAATTATCCCTATCACTATTAATACAACCTGTATTTTATTACTTAATTTTATATATTTCAAATAAATTGGAGAAGCTATAAACAATAAGATTGCAAATGGGATATACCAATAAGCTATCATATGGTATCCCGTCCCATAATAAAATAAAATTGCAGTAATTTTATTATTTATATCTATACCTATATCTTTTAAATTCAAATAACTTTCTTTAATAAATACAGCCTTATAGATCATGTAACTAGACATAATTAGGTATGGGATCACTACATTCTTCCCCTTGTTCATCAAAAACTTTTTAAAATCAAATGTTCTCTTATAAAAAACATGATGGAACATAAACCCAGATACAAATACAAATAATGCCGTTCCTCCTGTTGCAACAGCTTCAAAAGTTTTCTCCACATCTGTAGTCGCCTCAAAACCTGCCAGCCAGTAACTATGCCCTAATACAATTATAAATATAGCTATTCCTCTAAAATAATTTATAGAATTTAAAAACACTCTCTCACCTCTTTTCAATCTCTACTTTAACAACCCTATTCTATTCAATGGCCAAAACCTTACAAAAGCTTTTCCTTCAATCCTGTTTTGTGCTACAAATCCCCACATTCTGCCATCATAACTCCCATCGGTATTATCTCCCAATGCCAAGAAATAATCCTCAGAGATAGTAGTTTCTACAGTTTTCCCAGACAATAATTTTTTCAATATTTCTTCATCATGAATATAGTCCAGTATCATCCCTGTTTTTTTCCCATTTATATAGAAATTTACCTCTGGTAAGACCTGAGCCAATGCCCCTGGTTTATCCAGTAGATATTTTTGTACTTTCGCTATATCTACATTCCTTTGTTTGAATTCTTCACTGTAATTTTCCATAGGAATTATAGTCAGTTTGTCTCCTTTTTTAGGAACTATCCATTGATTATATCCCAATTCTCCTAAGTTAGAGTATCTTCTATCAGCTATTTTAACCCCATCTATCACTAACCTTTCACCATCGATCTCTACAGTCTCACCAGGCAGTCCCATGAGTCTCTTTGTATACAGAACCTTATTCTCCACAGGTTCTTTGAATACGATTATATCTTCCCTTGAAGGTTCGGCAAACTTATAGATCACCATATTTCCAAATAATCTATCCTTTGGAACAATCGTTGGAATCATAGACCCTGTCGGCACCATAAAATTCCCTAAATAAAATTTTTGAATTATAAGTACTAAAATTAATGCTGATCCTATGGCTTCAGTGAAGTTCACAGTTTTTTTTATCCCTGTTTTCACACCTTTAGATTTTATACCTAACTTTTTTATTATAAACTCTGAAAAGCTATCCCTATAAACTTTTATCCGTGCCACC
>DAOUPY010000259.1 GCA_030625925.1 Fusobacteriaceae bacterium
TTTCTCCAGTAAGCACATTGTATTCTCCATTAATATTAAAGGAAGATGATCTTCCATTTCCAGTATTAACTGCACTATTAATATTGATATTTTTCCCGGAATCAATATTGATGTTGTTTCCGGCATTTACCCTTGTCCCCTCAAAATTCATATCACCCTGATTAGTTTTTAAGTTCACATTATTTTGAGAGTTAATCCTGCTGATTATCTTATTGGTGTTTTTTTGGGTGTTTTTATCTGTAGAAAATTCTGCTCCTACATATATTCCGGCACTTACTCCTCCGTCTGATGGTCCATTGAGCGTATTGTTCAAAGCATTTAATCCATCCTCATTCCCCTCAAGAGATTCATTTAAGCCTTTTCCGCTTATTAAATTTGTCATCACGCTTACAACTTCAGGAAGATCTTTTATACCGGTTACAGCGTCTTTAATTGAAGTAATAGTATTCTTTATCCCGCTTAGATTCAATCCGACACGCTGGGTTACTTCAATCTTTTCATTTTTTACATTTTCTTTGTGAACTTCGTCCCTTCCTGTTACATTCAGCTTATTGCCTGCATAGATATTGTTATCATTTCCAGATAGATTACTAGCTTCCACGGTGACATTTTTATTACCTATAATGCTTATATCCCCGCCGCTTAATAAATTAGATCCCTTAACCTTGGTGTCATAGTTTGTTTTTTTATTTTTTTCAATACCAGTACTACTTCCCACCTGGAAATTCCAATTATCTGCACTTGCAAAATATTTTATCCCGTATTTTGTTTTCTGCTTTTGTTTTTTAGTTATATCATCGGCAGCTAAAATATTAACATTGTTTCCGGCTCCTATATTAATATCTTTTTTACTTTCCAAATTAGAAGCTAAAACCCTTACATTTCCTTTTTCAGAGACTATTTCCATATCTCCTGTTGTTTTAATATTTGAAGCAGCATTAGTATAGTTTACTTCAATCTCTTTCCTAAAAGTCCCACTCAAACCTAGGAACCCAGTTTTTTGACCCTCATGATAATCCGAACTTCCCTTTAGTGCAGATATGACATTCACGTTATCCTCTGCATTAACGGATAAGTTTTTTCCAGTTAATAAATTACTCCCAACAACATTAACGTTGTTTCCGGATTTAATTTTCAGATTATCCCCTGCTACAAGATTGCTTGCATCTATATTTTCATTATACTTAATATCTTTTGTAACCTTACTTCTGCCCCATGATTTTTTCCTGGTTTTTTGCTTCTCATAATAGTCAGAGTCAACAGAGGCTACGATATTTATATCTCCACCTGCTGACAATGAAAGATCTTTTTTAGCAATTATATCCGATCCTTTTATGCCTACATCCTTTTTGGCATTTAAACTTATATTTTTTCCCTCTATACTGCTTCCTACATTTCTTACATTCTCTGTAATTGTGTAGTTTTGACTACCGCCTTTTTTCTCATAATTACGTAGTTCCATTGCGTCAATTAATATCTCATTTGTTTCAACAAATATATCTTCGCCTGCTTTTATTTTACCTGCCACATTTTTTAATTTATCCCCTTTCATATAAATTTCATTTTGTGATTCTATTGCTCCTATATTTTCTATCTTAGAAGCTGTTCTATTTTCTATATTTGTATTCACCCTTTTTGTACTTATATTAATAATATCTCCCTCTAGAGATGTTAAGCTGAGCTTATTCTTTGCTCTAATGTCTGCACCTATGTTTTTTATATTTCCAATCGAGATTATATCCAGATTGTTCCCTTCTATCCTTGCTCTAGCACTTCCTTTTATAGATTTATTTAGCAATTCATCTACATTTATCCTTGCTTCACCACTGGATTTTATTAATCCTGTATTGTCCAATTCTACCGCTGATATACTCATGCTCTCTCCTGCATATATACCAGTTTGAGCACCATCTATTTGGGCCAGCGTTTCTTTAGATAAATAAACCTTTGGCACCAATACCTCTACACCACTTACCTCTTCTTTTACATACCATATGATATTTTCTTTTAGATTATTTATTTGATTCTTTGTTAAAGCTACCCCAAAAGAGATGTTCATATCATCCATTGCCTTTATAGAATTATCATAGAGTATCTTCATTTGCTGGGTTTCTGATTTGGCATTTCCTAAATATCTTTTGCCTGTAGCTTCATAAATAGCTCTATTTACATATTTAGTTTCGTAAAAAGAATCTCCTAATAATCGTGTATCTTTTTCTGGAGAAAAATTTATCCTATCTAAAAAATACGATGATCCTGCATATTTATTTAAATCGATATATTCTACATTTGTTTCTATCAAATACGAAAACCCAGGTTCACCCCTGTCTTTTGATATATTAATATTTTCAATTTCACCAAAACCTTTTTCCACTACAAATAATCCTTTATTTCCAGTTGGCACCTTTATATAGTCTTCTGTTTCTACAGCTCCTGTTAGTTTTACGTCATTGTTATTTAACGATACAGTTTTTATATTTATATGACTATCATCCACCACCGTTTTGTCACTTGCCAGCACACCATTTCCTATTTTCTCTGCCGTTATATTCAATATCATACCTGCCGAAATCTTAGTGGCTTTATCTGATCCCACTCTTTGAATCGATTCACTTTCAACTATTATTATCCCTTTGTCTCTATTAGAATTGTGTGCTCTTCCATCTAAGTAATCTGTATTTTCATTCAATTTGTACATAGCACCACCATGCAATTCATAACCTTTTTTCCAATATAATTTTATTTTTATATCCTCTGTCTGGTTTTCATTTATTAGTTGTTTGGCTCTTACATCTATATTACTGTTTGCTCCTATTTTTCCCTCTCTATTTACTAGGTTACCTATGAGTTCTATATTTATATTTTTTCCAGATGATATATACGATTGATTACTGGTATAATTGCTTGTTATTTTATCAGCTTTATATAACGATAAGCCTGTATGCCAATCCCAACTTCCATTGCTCGTCATTTTAGGTTTTATATATTCTTCATATAGTTGATTCATAGTTATATTCATTTGATTTTCAATTGGTATTTTATTTATTTTGCTCTGATCTACATCACTTACTAACCCTGATTCCTGCACTACACTATGTGTTCCTGTTAGCTCTCCTATATTTTCCAAGCTTTGAGCTTTTATTTCTATATCTCCTTGTGCTTCTAGGTCTCCTAGTATATTTGAGACCTTTCCCCCTGCATCTATTTTTATATCTTTATTTGAATATATCTCACTTTCATTATTTTCTACTGCATTATTAGATATTATATTCATGTCTCCACCAGAGTATAGCAATCCATTATTCTCATTGGATATTCTGTTACCCTCTAATGTCAAGTTCTCCCCAGCTGCTATCTGCCCTTGATTTATTACCTCACCACCTTTTAATTTTATTTCTCCCTGCGCGATTAAAAATTCAGTATTTTTTATATTTCCTCCTGCATTTATTTCACCACCATCTTTTCCCAAATTCATCATTCCGTTATTTATAACAGAATTTATTATGGTCATTACAGTACTACTAAAACTTCCTAAATTCCCATTATTTATAAAATTTTTAGCTGCCACGTCTATTCATGTTCCTGTTATCTTATTTTCATTGATCAAT
>DAOUPY010000209.1 GCA_030625925.1 Fusobacteriaceae bacterium
GCTAATATTTTGAATTTTAAAGAAGTTTGCAACCTAAATTTAAAAAAATTATTTGAATCAAAATTTAAGGATGTAAGAGGTGAAGCATCTAGGTTTTGTCATAATATTAACAGTGAAAAATTAGAGGATTATTTAGAACTCTATAGAAGCTATATTTTTTCATTAGCTTTTAGAGAAAATATAGATAGTTTTTTATATGAATTGGATTCTTGGAATGATATAACTTTCAAAATGCCTGACTTTATTTTTGAAATTTGTAAAAAAGTATTTGATGAAAATAAACAAAGTAAACAATATCTATCTTTTGATAAATTACTAATTTTAATTTGTAAGATTTATGAAGAAAGTGATAAAGATAAAATAATTGAAGAGTGTTTAGATATAATTGATACTGCATTTAGAGAGAAAGTTTATCGAATTGAAGATACCTTGAGTGAATTTGAAAGAAATTAAGATATTAGTTTATAATATCGGTATAATTTTAAATTTCCCTTTCCGAACTACATTTAGAAAAAATATTTAAACAAACTATAAAAAACTGTAAATCAATTCTTTAAATAGAATTTGATTTACAGTTTTTTATTATTATTTCACCGGTTTCAATTTAGCTGTAAAATGTCTTAGGATTTTTGGTTCCTCCTCAATCTCATAACCTCTTATTTCATCCCTTCTCTTATAGATATTAATCAGTGCCTTAGCAGCTACATCCATATGATTATTTGTATATACCCTTCGAGGGATCGTTAATCTGAGTAATTCCAAAGCAGATTCCAACTGTCTCCCTGTATCAGGGTCATTCCCCAATAAAAATGATCCAATCTCTACTCCTCTGATACCAGCTTCCCTGTATAATTCTACGCAGAGTGCCTGAGCTGGAAAATTATAATAGGGGATATGAGGTAAAAATTTCTTCGCGTCTATAAAGACTGCATGACCTCCTACGGGATTTTGTATCGGAACTCCTCCCTCAGAGAGTAATTTTCCCAGATACTCAATTTGACCAATTCTCCAATCTAAATATGATTCCTCTATAACCTCGGTAAATCCTACGGCTAAAGCATCCATATCTCTGCCAGAAAGACCTCCATAGGTAGGAAACCCCTCCATAGGAACAACCCTTGATCTAACACCATTGAATAATTCTAAATCTTCTTTCACAGCTATCAGTCCACCCATATTTACAATTCCATCTTTTTTAGCACTCATGGTAATGGCATCTCCATAGGAAAATACCTCCCGGACAATCTCTAAGATCGTACAATGCATATACTCTTTCTCTCTTTTTTTGATGAAATAAGCATTCTCTGCAAATCTGGCAGAATCAAAGATTATTTTAATCCCATATCTATCGGCGATTTTCTTGGTTTCTTTTATATTTTGTAGAGAAACAGGCTGCCCTCCTGCACTGTTACAAGTAATAGTAATTATGATAAAAGCAATATTTTCTGCACCTTTTTCCAGGATAATTTTTTCTAAACGATCATTGTCCATATTTCCCTTGAAGGGATGATTTAGTGCAGTATCATAGGCCTCTGGTATCACGCAGTCAATGGCTCTTCCCCCATTTAATTCCACATGTGCTTTAGTTGTATCAAAATGCATATTAGATATACTGTCCTGTCCCTTTTTTATCAAAAGTGGAAACAATACATTTTCAGCTCCCCGCCCTTGATGGGTAGGAACAAAATATTTATATCCTGTAAGGTTTTTTACTGATTTTTCCAGTCGATAAAAACTCCTGCTCCCTGCATAGGATTCATCTCCTAACATCAGTGCCGACCATTGGTGATCGCTCATGGCACCAGTCCCAGAATCAGTGAGAAGATCTATAAAGATATCTTCAGCCTTTAATCCAAATTGATTATACCCTGCCTCCACTATCTTTTTTTCCCTTTCTTCTTTAGAGATAAGACTAATTTTTTCTACCATCTTTATCTTGTACGGTTCAGCTAATATTGAGTATTCGCACATATTTTACCTCCCATAATATTTTCAACATTATTTTAATCCTTCTAAAACTTTAATACTACATTATATTACATGATTTAGACTTATGCAAAGGTCTTGTGCTAATTGTAAATACCAAATAGTAAAAAAGCAGCGTGACGTTGCAGATAGGAAAAATTCTATGTTTATGAAGTAAATTAGTATCTCAAGATTCTTAGATTATGTAATAATCTCTAGAAATCTTGGTGATGCCACTCGCTGGTAGTATTATGCCCCTTATGGGTATGATTTCCTAGGTATAAAAAAAGATGACTCCTGTAAAATACAGAATTCATCTTTTAATTGTATAAATCATTGTCCCACTCTTTTTAGTGTCCTTGACAAGACCTATATATTATCATATAACCTTTAATTTTTTTATATTATGTGGATAGATTCTTCATCAAAAACAAAAGTTAAATTTTCACCAACTTTTTTAATCTCTTTTCCGTGAGGATTGTTTAAAGATACTTCTATTATTTGATCTTCAACCTGAATTTCATATTCATGATTTTCCCCCATAAAGATACTTTTTATAACTTCCCCTTCATGTTTTGCTTCGTTGAATTTAATCGATTCTGGTCTTGCCACGACTTCTACAACGTCTCCTTTTTTATACTCAATTTCATCGGTCACTATATATTCAGAACCTAATAAGTTAATTTTTGTTTTATCCTCTTCTTTTGAAACCACTGTTGCCTTTAAAATATTAGCCCTTCCAATAAATTTAGCAATAAATTCACTGTTTGGTTTTTGATATATTTCTATTGGAGATCCTACCTGCATAATTTCTCCATCTTTCATTATTACAACCTTATCAGACAGTGACATTGCCTCTGCCTGATCATGTGTTACATAGATAGAAGTTATTCCCACTTCCTGCTGAAGTTTTCTGATTTCATCTCTCATGTGCAGCCTTAATTTAGCATCTAAGTTTGATAATGGTTCGTCAAATAATAATACCCCTGAATTCATTATTAATGCCCTTGCAAGAGATACTCTCTGCTGCTGTCCTCCAGACATCTGTGAAGGACTTCTTTCAGCAAAATCTTCCATCTTCATCAATTTTAAAATATTATTGACTCTTTCATTTATTTCTTGTTTAGATTTTTTTTGTATTTTAAGGCCATATGCAATGTTATCATATACATTCATATGAGGAAATAGTGCGTAATTTTGAAATACCATGGCAGTATCTCTTTTATCTGGAGTCAGGTTAGCCACATCTTTATCTCCTATAAATATATTTCCAGAAGTGGGAATTTCAAATCCTGCCAACATTCTGAGCATTGTTGTTTTCCCGCATCCAGAGGGACCTAAAAGACATATAAATTCTCCAGGTTCTACAATTAAACTAATATCATTGACTGCTTTTACTTTATTTTTTCCCGAAATAAATACTTTTGTTAAATTCTTTATTTCTACTCTTTTAGATTCTTTCATTAAAATATTCTCCTACCTTACTTTATTTTTTTACACCTATTTTTGAGATTAAAATTTTCATAACTATCATTACTGTCGATACTATTATAATTAATATTGTACAATAAGCCGAGGCTATTCCTATCCTACCGGTATCTATATTATCCATTACCGTCGGTGTCAATAACTTCCATCTAGCAGATATCAAAAATATAATCGTACTTACCAGGGTCATACTTCTTGCAAATGAATAAATTAACCCACTGAAAAACGCTTCTTTTATCATAGGAATAGTCACACTTACAAATACTTTACTGCTTGAAGCTCCCAATATGCTGGCTGCTTCTTCGATAGAAGGGTCAATCTGCTGAAGAGAACTCATCCCGCTTCTAACTCCTACAGGTAAACTTCTGATGATAAAGGCAATAACAATAATAAGTGCTGTTCCTGTAAGGGGCGGAATTAATGTTATATTTGTAAATGGTATTTTATAGGTAATGTTATAACTGATCACATATCCTAAACCAATTATTGTTCCGGGAATAGCCAGAGCCATAATTGTTGTAAACTCTATAAATGTTTTTCCTATAAATTTTTTCCTCACAATTAAAAATGCAAGAATCATAGAAAAAATACTTGTTATTATCGTTGCTATTACTGCTAATACAGTAGTTTGTATTATTGGATCCATACCGTAATCAAAAATATACTTATAGTGATCCAGAGTAGGAGTGTAATTAATCCCCCATAATTTTACAAATGACCCTATAGGGATCAGGATATACATCAATATTACAAACACAGTAAGACTTATTAAAGTTATAAATACAGGTATTGTTACTGCCTTATCCTTTATCAAATCTCTGGCTCTGGAAACCTTTCCAGTTACCGTTATAT
>DAOUPY010000445.1 GCA_030625925.1 Fusobacteriaceae bacterium
CTGCCTTCAAAAGAAATTATTGAAGAGATAATAAGATATTTAGGAGGAGAAGATGAAGGGATATGTACACGTATACACGGGTAATGGCAAGGGGAAAACAACGGCAAGTATAGGGCTTATTGTAAGAGCACTGGGACATGGTTTAAAAGTTTATATGGGGCAGTTTATGAAGGGACAGAGATATGGCGAATTGGATACTCTGGAAAAATTAGGGGTATTGGTAGAAAGATTTGGAACGAAAAACTGTATCATATCACCTGAAAATGTGACTGATTTGGATCTAGTCAAAGCAAAAGAAGGATATAAAAAAGTTGAAGAAATTTTACTCAGTAAAAAATATGATTTGGTCGTATTGGATGAAATCTGTGTGTCTACATATTTTAATCTGATAACTGTGGAAGAGATCTTATATCTCATGAAGATCAAGCCAAAAGAGACTGAATTGGTATTAACCGGAAGGTATGCTCCTAAAGAAGTTATAGATTCCGCAGATCTGGTCACAGAAATGAAAGAAATTAAACACTATTATAACTGTGGAGTTATGGCCAGAGATGGGATAGAAAGATAGTTTCATCCTTAGATAATTCAAAAATTAAATTCTTTTAAGATATTGACATCTATGAAAATACATGGTAATATTCTTTAAAATTTATTATTAATATAACTCATATAAATCGGTAATACGGGCCGGTGTATCTACGACTAACCTCAAATTAGTATCTATGAGTGAACATAACCCAAAGTCTAGGCTCTAACAGTATAGACTCCATTTGGATAGGTTCACTGTAGATGCAGAGAGCTTATTTATATGGAGTTTTTTTTATTATAGGAGGATGAAAATGAAACAGAATAGTATAGTTATTTTAGATTTTGGTTCTCAATATAACCAATTGATTGCAAGAAGAGTAAGGGAAATGGGTGTTTATGCCGAGGTCGTTCCTTATTTTGAAGATTTAGAGAAGATAAAAGCTAGAAATCCAAAGGGAATTATTTTATCTGGAGGACCTGCATCTGTATATTTAGAGGGAGCTCCTACAGTAGATAAAGCCATGTTTGATTTAGGTATACCGATCCTTGGAATCTGTTATGGAATGCAGCTTACTCAGCATCTATTAGGTGGGGAAGTAGCCAAGGCAGATAAGCAGGAATTTGGAAAAGCAGAAGTAATAATTGATGATAAAGAATCTCCTTTCTTCTATGGAATAGAAGACAACACCCAGGTATGGATGTCTCATGGAGATCATGTTACGAAGATAGCTCCAGGATTTGAAAAAATAGCTCATACAGATTCATCTATAGCTACACTATATAATGCAGAAAGAAATATCTATAATGTACAATTTCATCCTGAGGTAACTCATTCAGTAGATGGTCATCAAATGCTTAAAAACTTCGTATATGATGTATGTAAATGTGAAGAAAACTGGTCTATGGGAAATTATATAGAACAGACTGTAAAAGAGATAAAGGAAACTGTAGGAGATAAGAAAGTAATCTTAGCTCTATCTGGCGGGGTAGACTCATCGGTAGCTGCAGTACTTATCCATAAAGCCATTGGAGATCAATTAAGCTGTTTCTTCGTAGATACAGGTCTTATGAGAAAAAATGAAGCAGAAAAAGTAATGAAAACTTATGGGGAACACTACCATATGAATATAGAGTGTGTAGAAGCAGAAGACAGATTCTTAAATAAATTAAAAGGGGTTTCAGATCCTGAAACTAAGAGAAAGATAATCGGACATGAATTTATTGCAATCTTCGATGAACAAAAACAAAAGATGAAAGGTGCAGAATTCTTGGCTCAAGGAACTATATACCCGGATGTTATTGAATCTCAATCTGTAAAGGGTCCCTCTGCAACAATTAAATCTCACCACAATGTAGGTGGATTACCAGAAGAGATGGATTTCAAATTATTAGAACCACTCAGAGAGTTATTCAAAGATGAGGTAAGAAAAGTTGGAAGAGAATTAGGAATTCCGGATCATATGATCGACAGACATCCATTCCCGGGACCTGGATTAGGAATCAGAATTATAGGAGCTGTAGACAAGGAAAAGGCTGACATCTTGAGAGAAGCAGACGATATCTTTATCTCAGAATTAAGAGCTGCCAACTTATATCAAAAAGTAAGTCAGGCATTCGTAGTACTATT
>DAOUPY010000292.1 GCA_030625925.1 Fusobacteriaceae bacterium
TTTGGTTTCGTGGAATAATAGAAAAGCCAAAGCTGATATTAGAGAATGGGATGAAACCCACGAGAAGATGGGAAAAGGAATTACCCTTTCATGGGAAGAACTGGTGGAATTAAAGAAAATATTAAATAATATGGATTTATAAAAAAAATTTGAAGATGTGATATTTAGAAGTTAGATCCAGTAAAGGCTGAAAAGAACGATATTTTATCGTTCTTTTTTTTCGTTCAAAACCTAACATTCATGTTATAATAAAGAAAATCAAATTAAATTAAAGGAGTTGAAATGATGTTTGGAGTAAATAGAAAAAACGGATTAAAAATTAAGAATATCAATATTTTTGGAGGTAAAAATGAGTTTAAAGAAGTTAGGGTGGTTAGGAGAACCTAGAGAAAATTTAGGTAGAATATCAGCAATTTATAGAGATCAATATAGAGTAATTATGGAAAATGAAGAGTTTTTGACAACTATTACTGGGAAGATGAGATTCAATGGTTTCTTTCCTGCAGTAGGAGACTGGGTTATTTTAGAAGAAGGTAGAATTAGTACTATTTTCGATAGAAAAACTAAAATTTCAAGAAAGGCAGCAGGAAATGAAGTAACAGAGCAAGTAATAGCTTCTAATATAGATTATGTATTTATAGTTTCATCATTCAATGATGATTTTAACCTCTCAAGGTTGGAAAGGTATCTGACTGTAGTATACGAAAGTGGGGCTGCTCCGGTATTCATCCTTACTAAAAAAGACATAGGTGAAAAGGTAGATGAAAAGATATCTAACCTTTCTGATATAGCTTTTGGAGTTCCAATCCATAGAATCAGTTCATATGATGATATGGAGATCGATGAACTGAGAGAGTATTTTACAGGAAATAAAACTGTAGCCTTGATAGGCTCATCAGGAGTCGGGAAATCAACTATTATCAATAAATTATTAGGTAAAGAGGTTATGAAAACATCAGGAATAAGAGAATCTGATGCAAAAGGACGTCACACAACAACAACAAGGGAATTATTTGTATTAGAAAATGAAGGGGTTATTATAGATACACCCGGAATGAGGGAGTTACAGCTATGGGGTGCAGATGTAGAGCAGGGGTTTTCTGATATAGAGAAGTTTGCAAGGCAATGTAAGTTTGTGGACTGTAAACATGAAAATGAGCCGAACTGTGCTGTAAAACAAGCTATCCAAAATGGGTTGTTGACTCAAAAAAGATTGGATAATTATAAAAAATTACAATCTGAAATAAAGTATATAGAAGCTAAGCAATATGGTGGTCATAAGTATGCAGAAAAAGCTAAAATTACTAAGATGATGGGGAGTTTAGGAGCATATAAACAGATTAAAAAAATCAAAGAGAATAGATAACAAAATAAATCAAATCGGAAATATGAAAAAAATGAAATAGGTGTAAATATTATTCAAGATATGAAAAAATAAATATATTTGTATAAAGGATACAAATAATGTTTTAGTCATGGTTTTTATATCGCTAAGAAGGTTTAACAAAAATATAACCTTAGAAAGCTAGAGTAGAGGGAATCCGCCTACTCTAGCTTTTATATTAGATTCATGATAAAATTAGTGTAAATGTTTTATAGTATTTTAGTATGTAATTATAGAGAAAATTAGTATATAGGAGATAAATTTTTATGAGTATTTTAGATGTAAGCAGGGTAAGTCACGGGTATGGTGCTAGAACAATTTTAGAGGATGCTTCCTTTAGATTGCTTAAGGGAGAGCACGTTGGGCTGATAGGAGCCAATGGAGAGGGAAAATCAACTTTTCTTAATATAATAACAGGGAAACTTATGCCTGATGAAGGAAGGGTAGAGTGGTGTAACCATATTACCACAGGATATTTGGATCAGCACAGCAGCCTGGAGAGAGGTAAGACTATCAGAGATATCTTAAAGTCAGCTTTTGCTCCTATGTTTGAATTGGAAAAAGAAATTATGGAACTCTATGAAAAGATGGGTACCTGTAACGAAGTTGAGATGGAGATGATATTAGAAGAGGTTGGAGATATCCAAAGTATCTTGGATAGTTCTGAATTTTATAATTTAGATTCAAAAATAGAATCCTATGCAGCGGGTCTAGGTCTTATGGAAATAGGGCTGGAAAAAGATGTGTCAGAACTTTCTGGTGGTCAGAGGGCTAAGATTTTATTGGCTAAAGTTTTGCTTGAAAACCCTATGATCTTGATCTTGGATGAACCTACTAACTTTTTGGATGAGGATCATATTATCTGGTTGAAGAATTTTTTACAAAATTATGAAAATGCATTTATCTTGGTATCCCATGATATTCCATTTTTAAGCGATGTTACCAATGTGATCTATCATCTTGAAAAAGCAGAATTGACTAGATATACAGGTGGATATCATCAGTTTCTAGAGATGCATGAATTGAAAAAACGCCAGATAGAACAGGCATATAAGAAACAGCAAAAGGAAATAGCACATTTAGAGGATTTTGTAGCACGGAATAAAGCTAGAATAGCAACTACCAATATGGCTAAGAGTAGACAAAAAAAATTAGATAAAATGGATGTAATAACTCTAGAACGGGATAAACCAAAACCACAATTTTATTTTAAAACTGCAAGGACTCCATCAAGGGAAGTTATTACAGTAAAAGATCTGGTAATAGGATACAACGAACCATTAACTCGGAAGTTAAATTTCACTATAGAAAGAAATCAAAAAATTGCAATCAAAGGAGTAAATGGGCTGGGGAAATCTACCCTGATAAATACAATTTTGAGAAAAATAAAAGCTATTTCTGGGGAGATAGAGCATGGTCAATTTTTAGAAGTGGGATACTTTAAGCAAGAGGAAGATAGTAGTGGAAAGACTGCTTTAGATGAATTTTGGGATGAGTTCCCATCGCTGACTAATGGAGAGGTAAGATCTGCACTAGCTAAATGCGGGTTAACTAAAGATCATATTGGAACGAAGATGAGAGCTCTCTCTGGAGGAGAAAATGCAAAAGTAAGATTAGGTAAGATTATGAATCGTGAGATCAATTTCTTAGTCTTAGACGAACCGACAAATCATTTGGACATTGATGCTAAGGATGAGTTGAAAAAAGCCATAAAAGAATTTAAGGGAACTGTATTTATAGTAAGTCATGAACCTGAATTTTATATGGACATAGTGACAGATATTTGGAATGTTGAGGATTGGACAACAAAAATCATATAATTTTTGTTGATCAGATATGAATTAAAAAAAAGGAAATCCAATTGGATTTCCTTTTTTTTAATTTAGCCTCACGCTTCCTTATTTGTTTTTATCTTTGTCTTTCATTGCTATTTTTAGACAAACAGCGAAG
>DAOUPY010000387.1 GCA_030625925.1 Fusobacteriaceae bacterium
GACTATCAATATTAATAAAAGTAATTTTTTCATGATTAAATTCACCCCAGAAACTTAAAAATTTAACATAAAAATAACCCATTTGTTATTTTGTACTTATTTTATGGTACCATGTCGTTTTATTTTAATCAAATTAATTTATTTTAATCAAATTTTGCGTGATTTGTACTAAGGTTTCTTTTCATTAAAAATAGGTTATTTGTATTTTTGATTTTTTAATGCTAACATATTTAGTACAAAACTATGTAGAAAGAAGGATTTATAATGGATATATTATTGGGAACTAAACAGATGTTATCCCAGAAAAACATAAAGAAATTAAAAATTTTAGAGATGAATACCCATGAGCTGAATAACTTTTTATGGGAATTTAAGAATGAAAATTTTATACCTACAACAGAATTAATGGATGAAATATACGATAAGAAAGAAGAGTCTTTAGAAGAATTTTTATGGGATCAGCTGAGGTTTTTAAAAATAGGCCGGTTAGAAAAAGAGATTTGCAGGCATTTCGTGGAAATGTTAGATGATAAAGGGTATTTAAATATTTCATTGAACGCAGTCGCAAAAAAATTTAAAACTACAATATTTAAGGTCAAAGAAGTAAAGAAAATATTAGAAACTTTGGAGCCGGCAGGAATCGGAGCTGGTAACTTAAAGGAAGCGATTATTATTCAAAGCAGAAATTATGAGGAGTTGAAAAAGATATCTCCTAAGGTATGGGATGATATTTTAGATATGAGGCTGGATCGTGCAGCCACAAAATTAGACATTTCAATGACTGATTTAAAAGATCTTATAGATCCTGTAAGAACTTTTATCTCCTATCCAAGGAAAGATTTCTCTAGTAAAAAAGCCGTAATTCAAAGTTCAGATATAATAATCTCCAATGAACTTACTCTAACTCTGGATAAAAGATATAAATATCAATTTGATGGAGATGACCTCTCTAAATTTTTATCTAAAAAAAAAATAAAGGAGATAAATCTAATCAATATCGCTTTAGAAGAAAGAAGGAAGACACTTCTAAATATAGCTGGAATAATTTTAAAGAGACAGAGGGGATTTTTTAAAGGGGGATATATGAATCCTTTAAAGTTGTCAGATCTTGCAGAAGAACTGGGCTTACATATATCTACAATTAGCAGAGCTTGTAAGGATAAAATTTTAGAATATAACTGCAAACAGTATAGATTGAATGATTTTTTTGTAGGAGAGGCAGCATGGGGCTGTTCATCCCAGAGATTATCTGTTGAAATTCAAAGGCTGGTGGATACAGAGGATAAATCGATTCCCCATTCAGATGAGGAAATAAGAAAAAGACTGGAGGAGCAGGAAATAAAGGTTGCCAGAAGAACTGTGACTAAATACAGGGAAAGATTAGGAATATTAAAGGGGAGGTTGCGAAAGATCTATGAATGATAAAAATGAACTGAAAAATTCGATATTTAAAAATTTAATAGATAATCTCTACGACGAGGTCTTTGTATGGGATGATAATTATAAGATAGTATATGTGAATAAGGCCAGTTATCGACACTACGGAGTATCCCCAGAGGAACTCATAGGGAAATCATTTTTTGAATTGATAAAAAAAGAATATTGGTATCCCTCTGTTTTACCTGAGGTGTATAAAAACCCAAGGACTTTGAGCATAGTACAAAAAACTCATATGGGAGCTAAGATGAAAACCACAGCAGTACCTATTTTTTCAGCAGATAAAAAATTAACTTATGTGGCTATGACCGTTAAAGATATAGTTTCAAAGAAAACTTCTTTAGAGGAAGATTCTTTAGAGGAGGAATTAGAAGGACTGGAAAATAAGAAGTTTATCACCATGAGTGATGAGATGACCGATCTTTTGAATTTGACTGAAAAGATAGCAGAGGTGGATTCAACAGTTTTGATCCAAGGGGAGTCAGGGACAGGGAAAACATTTTTAGCCAAATATCTACATAAAAAAAGCAAGAGAAGTAAAAAATCATTTATCTCTATAAACTGTGCCTCTATCAATGGGAATTTATTGGAATCGGAGTTGTTTGGATATGTAAAGGGAGCATTTACAGGGGCAATGAATACTGGAAAGAAAGGATTTATCCAAATGGCAGACGGGGGGGTCTTTTTTTTAGATGAAATAGGTGAGATGCCCTTAGAATTGCAGGCAAAACTTCTACATGTGATCCAAGACAGGGAATTCATCCCAGTAGGGGGAACTAAGTCTATTAAGATAGATATTAAAATAGTCGCTGCCACCAATAGAGATTTAAAAGAGATGGTAAATATCGGTAAATTTAGGAGAGATCTATATTATAGATTAAATATATTTGAACTCTTAGTGCCGCCTCTGCGAAGAAGAAAGGCTGATATAATTCCGCTGGCTAATTACTTTTTAAATAAAAATAATGAAAGATATGGAAGGGATCGTTGTTTTGATGAAGCCACATTGAAGATGATGTTGGAGTATTCTTGGCCAGGTAATGTAAGGGAGCTCTCCCATATAGTGGAAAGACTGGTGGTGACATCAGAAAGTACCACAATAATGCCAAGTATCTTACCTGGTGATTTTTTTACCCTCCAAGGGGAGGGGACCTTTAAAAAG
>DAOUPY010000240.1 GCA_030625925.1 Fusobacteriaceae bacterium
TCCATATATTCCAAATTTATATTTTCATATATTTGCTTTTCTTCTTTATTTTCCATATCTATCTCCATTCCCTTTTCTTCGTAGATATCCTTTATTAACTTCACATGGAGTTTAGGTCCTGTAGAATGCCAAAGGGTATAGTTAAAATGTTTTGATATTTCAGGAATCATATGGATGGATATACCACTCTTCAATAAAAATTCATAATGATTTATTCGTCTTTCAACTTCACTGTATTTAGAAACTATTTCCAATACCTCTGTCTCTAACTCTTTTAAATTTTCTTTACTTTCTAATCTAACAGAAAGAGAGAGTTGATTCCCCACTACTATGTCTATATCTCCTATATCTTCCTTTTTTCTTCTGAGACTCCCGGTAACTTCACATCTATATTGATATCTATCTAGATATTTTTTTACCTTTTTGTATTCTTCCATGGCAAACTCATAGCTAAATCTCATCTTAATTCTCCTTATACTTTTTTTTAGTTTATCACAAAAAAGTCCTACCTCAAAATTTGAGATAGGACTTAGGGTAAATTAAGAATAAAAAAGCAACGTGACGCTGCAGAGGTGATGCCCCTTCTAAATATAATTTGTTAGATAATAAAAAAAGCTTACCAAATGTAAGCTTTTTTTCATCAATAATTCAATTGACACATATAGTCTTAAAAGGGGGGCTTAAGCTCTACATGGATGTTCAAAGTCACCCTTGAACTAATATAAGTATACTAAACACTCCACAAAAAGTCAACCTTTTTTCGAACATTCTACAAAGAAAATGCTGTTTCTACACACAAACCGACTTCAAATTGTACTGTTTAAATACAAAACATTTATTACGAATTTTAAACGTTACAAATCTTTATTTGAAGGCTAAACTTTATCTCTACCATTCAAAAAATAGAAAATGCCTGCAAATTTGCAGGCATTTTTTTATTCCATCTTTTCAAATTGATCTTTTCCTACTGCACATGGCGGACAAACCCAATCTTCTGGTACATCTTCCCATTTTGTTCCTGGTTCCACACCTGAATCTGGATCCCCTAGCTCTTCATCGTACACATAACCGCATACTAAGCATAACCATCTAGCCATATTTATCCCCCTAAAATTTTGATTAACAGCTTAGAAAAAACTACATCTTTTCAAACTGGTCTTTTCCTACTGCACATAGAGGACAAACCCAATCTTCTGGTACGTCTTCCCACTTTGTTCCTGGTGCTATCCCTGAATCTGCATCTCCAACTTCTGGATCATACACATAACCACATACTATACATAACCATTTATCCATATATACTCCTCCTACTTTTTAATCATTAAATTGCTTATTATGATATTACTCTATAATTTAAATTTTTCCTAATAATTGTTTTCTTTAATCTCAAAATGGCTTTGCGGATGCAGGCATGCTGGGCAAAGCTCTAACGCTTCCTCCCCTTCATGTACAAATCCACAGTTTCTGCACTTCCATCTAACTATGCTTTTCTTTTTAAATACACTATTATTTTCTAAATTCGCCAATAATTTTAAGTATCTAGCCTCATGTTCCTTCTCCACAGCTGATATACTTCTATAGGCTGCCGCAATCTCAGGAAATCCTTCTTTTTCTGCAACTTCTGCAAAGTGAGGGTATAAATCTGTCCATTCCTCGTTTTCCCCGCCTGCTGCATTTTTTAAGTTTTCTGCTGTAGTTCCCACTTGATTAGTTGGGTAGGCAGCTGTAATCTCTACATTCCCTCCCTCTAGGAACCTAAAATATCTTTTGGCATGCTGCACTTCATTTTCTGCGGTTTCTAAAAAAATTGCTGCAATTTGCTCATACCCTTCTTTTTTAGCCTGCTTGGCGTACAACTTGTACCTATTAGTTGCTTGTGATTCCCCGGCAAAAGATTTCAATAAATTTTTTTCAGTTTCAGTACCCTTAATTGTCATAAATACCCTCCTGTGACCTTCGGTCAAATTTTTGTAAACACAATTTATAAGTTACCCTTCCTTCTCTACACTTGTGTAGAATCAATAAAAACTCTGTTCTGCATCTCTCTATCTAACATAAATAAACCTGTCCCTCTGCCTTCTACCATCTTTAGTTGCTCCAGTACAGAAGATACATGTGCCTCCTCTTCTACCTGTTCATTTATATACCATTGAAGCATATTTATAGCGGCATAATCTTTTACCTCGTGGGCTTCCCCCAAAACTTCATTAATAGACTCAGTTATAAGTTTTTCATGTTTATAGGTATCTTCAAATACATCTATAGGATCTTTCCACTCTATTTTTACAGCTGCTATCTCAGCCAATACAGCCCTTTCGCCCCTCTCTAATAAATAATCAAAGAGTTTTAGTGCATGTGACATCTCTTCTTGATACTGCACCCTCATATAGTTAGCAAAACCCGGTAAATTTTTAGAAGTAAGGTAAGCATTTATCGATAGATATAGGTGCGCAGAATACATCTCCTTATTAATTTGTTCATTTAAAATTCCCAATAACTTTTTATTCATTGCCATTTTTTATTTCCTCCCAAATTTAAATTAAATCTAATTTTTTATAAAGCACTTTTTTTTATACCAGCTTATACATTTTTTTCCTTTTTTCTCTCTATGAATAATAAAAAAATTCCCCATCAAAAATGAAGAATTATCTTTATCGTTTCGTGAACATTATTTCTTTTCTTTTAAACACTTATTGCAGACACCTTTAAAATAAAGGTGATGTTCATTTATTTGAAAATTATCAAGTTCAGGAATATTTATCTTATCCATTCCTATTTTAAGATCACTGACCTCTCCACATTCATCACATTTAAAATGCCCATGTATGCTTGTATCAGCATCATATCTAGTTTCGTTCTCTTCCACTAAAATTACTATAGCAATCTTCTTTTCTACGAACAAATTTAATGTATTGTATACTGTAGTTTTAGATAAAGTTGGTATTTCTGGAGCAAGACTCTTATACATCATATCTATTGTGGGATGATTTTTGTTTACTATTAAGTATTCAAATATTTTCATCCTCTGATAAGATGGTCTTATCTCGTGACTTTTTAAATATGAACTTATTTTTTCTATATTTAATTTCATTTCTACCTCCTCTTTGATTGATCTATTGTAATCGTTTCATATGTAATTTTATTATATTTTTGTCATTCTGTCAACAGAATGTTTTTTTACTGTATCTTTCTGCTGAAATAAAGTCGGTCTATATCCTTACCATATTCGTCTTTTTGCATCTCTTCCATCTCAAATCCCAGTTTTTTATATAATTCTATAGCTCCCTCGTTCTCCAGAGATACTGTCAGACCTATTTTTTTTATCTTATTTTCTCTAAACACTTTTATAGATTCTTCCAGGAGTTTTTTTCCGTATCCATGCTTTCTATACTCTTTTTTTATGGAAAATCCATACAAGAATATTTCATCTCCATCGAAATCCCTGATATACTCAGCTATTCCTATGACCTCATCTTCTATAACCAATACAAATACCTTACCGTACCGAATTATAGGTTTTAAGATCCACTCATCCACTCCGCCACTTAGTCCAAAGGCTTCTTTTTCCACCTCTATAATCTGATCTATATATTTTTTATCCTTTGCTTTTATCTCCAAAAATTTCATTTCTCATCCCCTCAAAATACTCAACAACTAATAGTTTATCTCATATAGATAGAGTCCTGCTCCATCTACAACAATCTTTTCATCTTTAGGGTTGGGACATTCTAATTTTTTTAAGAGATAGTCGCCGGATCTTTCATTGAAATACACAGCCAAAGAGCTTCCTACCATTATCCTGATCTGTGTCTTTAAAAAG
>DAOUPY010000277.1 GCA_030625925.1 Fusobacteriaceae bacterium
AATTAGATTATGAAAAAATTTCAAATATGGTAGCTAATGGGGCTCTAATAATTTATCCAACCGATACAGTATATGGATTGGGAGCAAGTATTCATATGAAAGAATCATTGGATAAGATTTATGAAGTGAAGGAAAGAGATGAAAAATCTCCCTTGATAGCTCTTTTGAGTGAGGGAAAATATCTAGAAAAAGTGGCTATAATAAATGAGCTCAATAGAGAAAAAGTAGAAAAATTAATAGAGAATTTTTGGCCTGGCGGGCTGACAATAATTTTGGATAAAGAGAGGATAATACCTTCTAATATGGTATCTAATGGTACCAGTGTAGGGGTAAGAATTCCAAATCATAAAATTTCTATAAAAATTATAGAAAGCTGTGGGGGAGTATTAGCTACCACAAGTGCCAATATATCAGGGGAACCTAGCCCTAGATCATATGCTGAACTCAGTGAAGAGATCAAGTCCAGGGTAGAGATAGTGGTAGATGATAATGAAACACCTAAGGGAGTAGAATCAACCATAATCGATATGAGAGGTACTCCTAAGATATTACGGGAGGGTCACATCACACGAATAGATATAGAAAAAATAATCGGGAAAGTGGAATAATGGAGGGAATATGAAGGGGCAAAATATGAATGGAATGCAAATGAGAAATATGTCAGGTATGATGGGTATCCAAAATGCTATGCAAAGAATAGGAAAAGGAAAAAGAAAGTATACTGTAAAGATCTCTAAGCATAATAAAAAGTTTTTAGGTAAATTTGTAGAAGAGATTCAAAAACAAATGGGTTCTGAAAATAATCCTCAAATGAAAGGTGTTTTAGATTTCTTAACGTACTTAAAAGCTGAATGTACTAAAAAGACTGTGACTGAAATCAAAATGAGTTTTGACGAATTAGAATTTTTAAAGAAAATGGTAGTAGATTCTGTTAAAGGTATGGAAGGGATGACCTATAAGTGGTACCAAATTGTCAACAAATTAATGGTGAAAACTATGATTAAATCTAATAGAAGTTTATTGGAAGAGTTAAAATAAGATTATAGTAAGGAGTAAATAAGGTGACTTATTTACTCCTTATTTTTTTATGCTATAAAATAATCTTGTGCTATACTTGTAATGGGTAAAATAAAAAAGAGGTGACTTATGAAAAATAAACCAAAAATAGTAGTACTAGGCGGTGGAACCGGCCTCTCTAATTTATTGAGAGGATTAAAATATTTTCCCTTGGATATAACTGCAATTGTTACAGTGGCAGATGATGGTGGATCTTCAGGGAGACTCAGAACGGAATTTAATATACCAGCACCAGGTGATATAAGAAATGTTATGATAGCACTCAGTGAATTTGAAAGTAAGGGAGAGGAGCTTTTAAATTATAGATTTGGCGGAACCAGTGACCTGGCTGGTCATCCAGTAGGGAATCTGATGCTGACAGCCATGATAAATCTGGAAGGGAATATAGTAGACGGGATAAAGGCATTGAATGAAGTGTTGAATATAAAGGGGACTGTATTGCCAGCTACCTCTAGCAGCTGCACTCTTATAGCAGAGATGGAAGACGGTGAAATAGTGGTGGGAGAATCTAAGATTCCAGCCGTCAACAAAAAAATAAAGAGGGTATATTTTGATAAGAAACCTAAGGCAGTTAAAGAAACCATAGAGGCGATAGAACAAGCCGATATGGTCATAGTAGGAATAGGGAGTCTCTATACCAGCATTATGCCGAATTTAATCATAGAGGAGATAAGGGATGCCATAATAAAATCAAAGGCTCATAAAATATATGTATCCAATGCAATGGAGCAGCCTGGAGAGACTGCAGGTTATAGTGTAGGAGATCATATTAAAGCTATATACTCCCATGTAGGGGTGGAATTTTTTAATTCAGTCATAGTAAATAGTAAAAAAATACCAAATGATATTTTGGAAAAATATAAGGAACAGGATGTTAAGGAGATAAAGATAGATTTGGAAAATCTAAAAAAATATTCCCTTAAAATAATTCAAGAACCGTTGATTGAGATAAGTGAAAATAAAACTGTGAGACACAATCCATTGAAATTAGCTTCAACTATATATTCATTGGTATTAGGAAAGATAAAACTGTAAAAAAGGGGGAATAAGATTGTATAAATATATATTTGGACCGGTACCTTCTAGGAGATTAGGAGTTTCTCTAGGTGTGGACCTGGTTATGTCTAAAACATGTAATTTGGATTGTATCTATTGTGAGTGCGGACCTACAACTAAATTTTATAATATGAGAGATAGTTATATAGATATAGATAGGTTGATAGGGGAAGTTGAAGATATTTTGCAAAATCTGACTCCCGATTATATAACTTTTTCAGGAAGTGGAGAGCCGACATTGAATAAAGATCTAGGCATAATCATAAAAAAAGTAAGAAAGATCTATAGTGGTAAAATAGCAGTGATAACTAATTCTAGCCTCCTAAATAACTTAGATGTAAGGGAAGCTTTGGAGGAAGCAGATGTGATCATTCCATCCTTAGATGCCATATCAGATGATGTGTTTAAAAGGATAAATAGACCTATTGAAGGTTTATCTGCTAAAAACCTTTTAGATGGGATGACTAAACTTTTATCGACAACTAAAAAAGACGTCTATTTAGAAATCTTTATAGTGGAGGGGATAAATGACGGTGCAGAGGAGTTAGAAAAATTTGTGGAATATCTGAAAGATAAAAAGATAACTACAATTCAATTGAATACTCTGGCTAGGCCTGGAGCCATAAAGGAGATAAAACCGGCCTCCATGAAAAGACTGACCGAAATTAGGGAATTTTTTATAAGTCATGGCTTAAATTCAGTGGAAATTATAAAAAAATATGCCTCTAGGGAAGAACTTCCTAAATACAGTGAAAAATTGGAAAAACTTATCTTAAATATGCTTACCAAAAGAAAGTATAGTATCCACGAAATGGTTGAATTACTTCAAAGAAATGAGGTAGAGCTGTTTAAATATTTAAATATTTTACAAAAAGAAGGAAAGGTAAAGATAGTTATTGAAAATGATCAAATCTATATAAAATCTTAAAAAAATAATTGACAAAAGGTGTATTATTTTATATAATAAGTCGTATCTCTGTGAGGGATATAAAATACTCGTGGTTGGGTTCCCGAGTGGTCAAAGGGAGCAGACTGTAAATCTGCCGGCTCAGCCTTCGAAGGTTCAAATCCTTCTCCAACCACCATTTTAAAACTGCACAAATTTCTTAAACTAAATATTTAAGGGAAGGGTGTGGATTTTTTTTTTGAGACAGTGAATTAGGCCATGGGGTCATAATATAAATTCAAAATAAATTAAATTTTTAGGAGGCTTTAACAATGGCAAAAGAGCAATTTGACAGAAGTAAACCACATGTAAATATCGGAACAATAGGTCATGTAGACCATGGAAAGACAACAACGACAGCAGCAATCTCAAAAGTTTTATCTGATTTAGG
>DAOUPY010000379.1 GCA_030625925.1 Fusobacteriaceae bacterium
CTGTACCTTAAATAAATAAGAAATAGTTTCTTCTTTTATCGTCTTTAACATCTTAGCATACAGGTCTCCTGAGATTAATTTATATTCTGTAAGAGGGTCTTTTTGACCGTATGATCTGAGATAGATTCCCTCTCTCAAGGCATCTAAGGTTTTTAAATGCTCTCTCCATCTAGAGTCAACAATTTCAAACAAGATATATTTTTCTAACTTTCTCATCAATTCAGAACCAAATTCTTCCTCTCTTACCTTATACTTATCTGTTATTTTTTCAGATAATGAATTAGAATATTCTTCAATAGTCATACCTTTATATTCTTCCTTATCCTCTATGACATAATCAAATAGTTCCTCTATTTTTTCTATTAAACCATCCATATCCCAGTCTTCTTTAAATTCACCTACAAATTTTTCAGCTACTTCAGACGACACTGTATCCTTTAACATTCCAAAGACGGTCTCACTGAGATCATTTTTTTCCAAAGCTGTATTCCTGCTCTCATAGATAGCTTCCCTCTGTTTATTGTTGACATCATCAAATTCCAATAGATTTTTTCTGATTCCAAAGTTTCTGGCTTCTACTTTTTTCTGTGCATTCTCAATAGCCTTACTTATCATGCTGTGTACAATAGGCTCCCCTTCTGGCAGTCCTAATTTATCCATTACGGCAGCAACTCTTTCCGATCCAAACAATCTCATGAGCTCATCTTCCAACGAAAGATAAAATTCTGTAGCTCCCGGGTCTCCTTGTCTACCTGATCTACCTCTTAACTGATTGTCGATTCTTCTAGATTCATGTCTTTCAGTTCCCAGGATGAATAATCCTCCTGCCTCTAGTACTTTTAGTTTTTCATCTGCACATTGAGCCTTGTATTTTTCATGCATTTCCATATAATTAGGAGCCTCTACAGATCCAACTTCGTCTAAAGCCAAGAATTCCGGGTTACCTCCTAACATGATGTCCGTTCCTCTTCCAGCCATGTTTGTAGCGATGGTAATTGATTTATATCTACCCGCTTGTGCTACTATGTCCGCTTCTTTTTCATGGAATTTAGCATTTAAAACCTCATGAGGTATCTTTTTCTTTTTTAAACGTTCAGACAAAACTTCTGAACTTTCAATAGAGATTGTTCCCACTAAGGCAGGCTGTCCTTTTGTATAAAGTTCTTCGATCCTCTCTACTATGGCATTTATTTTCTCATTGTGTGTTTTATAAACTAAATCCGGGTTATCTAATCTTACTATCGGCCTGTTTGTAGGACTTACTATAACTCCTAATTTATATGTATGCATAAATTCAGGAGCTTCTGTCTCAGCTGTACCTGTCATTCCAGATAATTTTTCATACATTCTAAAATAATTTTGTAATGTTATAGATGCTAAAGTTTGGTTTTCTCCAGCTACTTTTAATCCCTCTTTAGCCTCTAAAGCCTGGTGCAGACCATCTGAATATCTTCTGCCTTCCATGGCTCTTCCTGTAAATTCATCGATAATAATTATTTGACCATCTCTTACTAAATATTCCTTATCTTTATAAAATAACTCCTTAGCTTTTAGAGCCTGCATCATATAATGAGTTAACTCTACATTTTCAGGAGCATACAGGTTTTCAATATCTAATTCTTTTTCTATCCTAGATATCCCTTTTTCTGTCAATGTTATATTACTTGATTTTTCATCTACCTCATAATCTTTCCAAACATCATCTGGAATATTCATCTCTTTTTTCTTCTTGATATCTCTAATTTTTTCTGTCTCATAACTTCTAACTAATTTCTTTGATACTCCATCAAAAATTTTATACCATTTTTGAGTATCTGCCGCTGCTCCAGATATGATTAAAGGAGTTCTAGCCTCATCTATCAGGATTGAATCTACCTCATCTACGATACAGAAGTGCAAGTCTCTCTGCACTCTATTTTCCACTCTAGATACCATATTATCTCTCAAATAATCAAAACCAAATTCACTGTTCGTTCCATAGGTGATGTCGGCTCTATATGCTGCACCTCTTTTATCCATAGGCATATTGTTATATAATACATCTGAAGTTAATCCTAAGAAACTGTATAATCTCCCCATCAATTCTCTGTCACGGGTAGCCAGATAATCATTTACAGTTACCAGGTGAACACCCTTACCACTTAGTGCATTTAAATATACGGATAAGGTAGCAACCAATGTTTTACCCTCTCCTGTTTTCATCTCAGTTATTTTTCCTTCGTGTAACACTACTCCACCTATCATTTGTACATCGTAGTGTCTCATTTCAAGAACTCTTATAGACCCTTCCCTCACTACTGCAAAAGCTTCTACTAAGATATCATCTAAAGTTTCACCCTTGTCTAATCGCTCTCTAAATTCTATGGTTTTAGCTTTTAGATCCTCATCTCCTAATTTTTTCATCTCAGGTTCTAAGTTGTTGATCTCATCTACAATAGCTAAAATTCTTTTTATTTCTCTGTCATTTTTTGTTCCAAAAATTTTCTTTACCAAGTTACCGATCATCTGTAATTACCTCACTCAATTTTTGATTTACAAAGCCAAAAAAACTTTGATTCTACTATACTCTGTTAACTTAAATAATAGCATATAAAAGTCTCCCTCGTCAATCAAAGGTAAATTTTAAAAAAACAGCCTAAACCCTAAAAAATAAAGGCTTAGA
>DAOUPY010000427.1 GCA_030625925.1 Fusobacteriaceae bacterium
AGAAAAAATCTCTGTGGTAGTACCTAATTTAGTAAGGAATACAAAACTTAATAAGATGTATAGTGAGGAATTAGAGGAGCTTTTGGGAGAAACAGGCGTATTGTTATCAGCTCCAATTCATGAAAGTGTAATAGAAGAAACCCTCTCTGAAAAAGGAAAAACTATATTTGAGACTGCCTCTAAAAAGGCTGAGAAGATGCAAGAGGTATATGGAGAAATAATAGGGAATATAATTGGATAGTGTAACTCTTCCTTTGTATGGTTTCCCTTCGCAAAGGAAACCGAGGTTGGGATAAAATATAAAGAAAGGAAAAAATATAGGAGGGGCAATGGTAAAGACAAATATAAATGTTTTGAATAAACTAAAAGGCCAGAGTAAGAAGTTGAAAGCTAAAGAAATAGTAGTGAAGCAGGCAGAAAGTAATGTGGAAAAAATAATAAGTGAAGAAGAGAGAGGATTAATCCTTAAAAATTATTCTTTGAATTTGGATATAGAAGATCAGACTAAAAGTTTTTTGGAAGATCAGACTGTAAAGATCCATGGAGTATCCACGAAGATGTATAATGAATTAGGAGAGATATTTTTTGAAACCCAGAAAAAACTGAGTAACAACAAAAATGGTGTTTTTGAAAAATGGTATCTGCAATTAGGGTTTAAAAAAATGCCTGTTTACAGGCTGATAAATAGATGGAATTATATCGTCACAAAATGGGACAATAAAAATTTAATAGAAAATTTACCTATTAGTCTAAGTTATGAGATAAGTAATCCAAATTGTCCTAAAGAACTTTCTGAAAAAGTATTGAGTGGTGAAATAAAGACATTGAAAGAATTTAAAGCTGAAAAGAACTTGTTAGAGGGTGAAAAAATGCCCCCTATGCTCTTGGAAACATTTGAATACACAGACTTTAGTGAAAGGTATAAGGCAATCTCTAAAGTGGCTAGTAAACGATTTGAGGAGCTATCAGAGAGTAAAAAGATGAGAGTAGAAAAAATATTAGAACAATTGGAGAAGGTACTTAATTAAAAAAGTAAGAAGTACCCGTAAAGGGCATCACCAAAATGCTACTAGTTTATTATATAAACATAGGATTTTGAGATAAGAAGTTAGGGAAGATAGAAATTAAAGTTCTGTTTTCCTTTTTTATTATTTAGGAAATTATACTAGTAAGGGAGACCTAAATATGATTTTATCTAAAAAGTAGAATAAGAGAGAAAGTAAAAAAGTTCTAAGGGTATCACCCTTAACGGAGTTCATTTCCTTTTGGTGAGCAAAAGAAACGAACCAAAGAAAAGCTCACTTTTTCTAAATGATGTTATAGAGTGAGACCATGGATCCCCGTTTCTTAGTGGGATGCCTGACGGGCATGGTGGGTTCGACGAAACTCACAACACATTTGCTGAGGAGTAGAGTAACATCTAGAAAAAGGAATTTAAGATTAAAAAATTAAGAAGAATAATATTTAGAAAAAAAGAATTTAAGTAAAAAAAAGGGAGGTGTTTTTATGAAAAAAGTATTGTTGATTTTTTTACTGTTTGGAACTCTGGCATTTGGGGAAACCTTAGTTGGTAAAGTAATTAAAGTCTATGATGGAGACACTATTACTATCCTGGTGGATGGAAAAAAAGAAAAGATCAGATTTTACGGGATTGATGCACCAGAGAAAAAACAAAGTTATGGTATTGAATCCAGGGATTTTGTCAGAAGTAAAATTATGGATAGAGAAGTAAAAGTAAAGGTAGTTAATACCGATAGATATGGCAGAAAGATAGGAAAGATCTATTATAAAAACGGGAGATATCTCAATCTTGAAAGTGTAAAAGGGGGTCACTCATGGTGGTATAAATATTATGCTAAAAATGAGCATGACTTGAAATCAGCACAAGAACAAGCCAAAAGCTCAAGGAAAGGGCTGTGGAGAGAGAAGAATCCTGTGAATCCATATAAGTGGAGGAAGAAAAATTAAAAAGTAGAGGAAAATCGTTGATTTTTCCTCTACTTTTTTTAATTCTAATAATTTTATTCTTAAATGGATTTACAAAGAAAAGTTCTAAAGGTTTCGCCTTTAATACGAGTTACTTTGTTCTCTGTAGCAAGAAAAAGTAACCAAAAAGTGCCAGAAGTTTATAATTGTCTTAGCTAGTAAGTCACGATCGTCATTGTAGGAACAGTACAGCTGGAGTTTGACGACTATAAACTTCGGTTTTAAAATCTGAATAGCTAGATAACATCTAGAAAAAATATTAGGTTCAAAAGAAAAATTAGATTTTAACTAAAAAAAAGATCCTCTTA
>DAOUPY010000148.1 GCA_030625925.1 Fusobacteriaceae bacterium
GATTAAAGGTAGTTTTTAAAACTACCTTTTTCTTAGTTTTTAAAGCAACGAATAACTAAAACCTTAATCGCAGATTAAGAGATGAAAAACAACCTTTAGGAACACAGAGATTCACTGAGATTTAAATTAGAGTTTCACAGAAGTTTTCTCTGTGTATCTTTTTTCACTCTCTGTGTAGCTCTGTGACCACTAAAATTTTTTAGACTTATAATGTTGCGAAAGATTAGTGAATAAAAAATAAATAATAGGAATGAAAATAAAACTTAAAACCCCATTTCTTGGGGATAAAATTTTGAGTATTAAAATATAGAGGTGAAAACAATGAAAATATTAAAACCAGCTAAGGCAGGTACATTGGAATCAAATGATATCTCAATAATGTTGATGCCAGGTAACAATGGTATAGAGATAGAGTTAGAAAGTATCGTAGAGAAACAGTTTGGTACAGAGATAAGAACTTTAATAGAAAACACTTTGAAGGAATTAGGAGTAGAAAATGTTATGGTAAAAGCCATCGACAAGGGAGCTCTTAACTATACAATAAAGGCCAGAATAGAAACAGCAGTAACTAGGGCAGGTGAGATGTAAGATGTTAAGAAGAAGTATGTTATTTATGCCGGGAAATAACCCGGGGATGTTGCAGACGGCTGAAGTTTTTGGATCTGATTCAATTATATTAGATTTAGAGGATGCTGTATCATTAGGAGAAAAAGATGCTGCTAGGATCTTAATCAAGGGAGCATTGAAAACTTTTAATTATGGAACTACAGAAGTGGTAATCAGAATAAATCCATTTTCAACTCCATATGCATTAGAAGATATAGATGTAATGGCAAGACTTAAGCCAAACGCTATCTTACTGCCTAAGGCAACACCTGAAGATATGAAAAAATTAGATGAAATGTTAACTGCGATAGAAAAAGAAGAAGGATTTGAAGAAGGATCTATCAGAATCCATGCTTTGGTTGAAACTACATACGGTGTAGAAACTGTCTATGAGACAATCCAAATGAGTAACAGAGTAGATTCAGTTTGTTTAGGTGGAGAAGACCTGGCTGCGGATTTAGGAGTTGCCAGAACGAAAGATTCAGAAGAATTATTTTATGCTAGAACAAAGGTAGTAAATGCTTGTAAGGCATTAAAAATAGACGCAATAGATACACCATTTACAGATACCAATGATGAAGCAGGATTATTAGCTGATACAATTCATGCAAAAAAATTAGGATTTACAGGGAAATTATCTATAAATCCTAGACAAATAAATACAATACATAAGGTGTATTCTCCTACAGCTGATGAAATTTCATGGGCTAACAGAGTTATGTCTGCTAAAGATGAAGCAGAAAAAGAAGGATTAGGAGTATTTTCTCTGGACGGAAAGATGATAGATGCACCTGTTATAAGTAGAGCAATGAACACATTGAATACAGCCAGGGTAATTGGATTGATAAAATAAAAAGGAGAATTTAATATGAAAAATATCTTAGGTAGAGAAGTACCTGATAATATAAAAGGTTATGGAGAAGTAAAACACTATGGTGGATACTTGGCATCTAAAGGAACAAAAACTAAAAGATCAATCAAGATGACTAATGTTTTACCTGGAGATGAAAAATTACATGATAATTTAGATGCAGTATTGGATAAATTACCATTAAAAGACGGAATGGTAGTTTCATTTCATCATCATTTAAGAAATGGAGACTTTATCTTAAATATGGTTATGGAAAAAATAGCAGCTAGAGGATATAAGGATATAACTATAGCAGCAAGTTCAATTTTCCCATGCCACGGTGAATTAGTAGAATTAATAGAAAAAAAAGTAGTAACCAGCATATATGCAGCATATATATCTGGACCAGTAGCAGAAGCTATATCAGCTGGAAAACTAGAAAACCCAGCAGTAATGCATACCCATGGCGGGAGAGCCAGAATAATGGAATCTGGAGATCTAAGTATAGATATAGCCTTTATAGCGGCTCCTACATCGGATGATTATGGGAACATAAATGGTGTAGACGGAAAATCAGCTTGTGGAGCATTGGGATATGCATATACAGATGCAGAAACAGCTGACATTACAGTAGCTATCACAGATAACCTGGTAGAATACCCGAATACAACTATTGATATTCCTCAAACATTTATAGACTACGTAGTAGTGGTAGATGCAATAGGAGATCCTAATGGGATCGTATCAGGAACTACTCAAATCACTAAAAATCCAATTGGATTAAAAATAGCGAATATGACTACAGAATTGATTAAAAACTCTGGATACTTTAAAGATGGAATGAGTTTTCAAACTGGAGCCGGGGGAGTATCCCTGGCAGTAGCAGCAGACATGAAAGCTGAGATGATAGAAAATAATATTGTAGGAAGTTTTGCTTCTGGAGGAATAACTGGTTACGTAGTAGATATGTATAAAGAAGGATTATTTAAATCACTATTTGATGTACAATGTTTTGACTTGGCAGCTATAAAATCAGCTAAGGAAAATGCAGGACATATGACTATGTCAGCTTCTATGTATGCAAATCCAAATAATAAAGGTTCTGTTGTAAATAAATTAGATGTAGTTATATTAGGAGCTACAGAGATAGATACAGACTTTAATGTAAATGTAACTACTACTTCTGATGGTACTATCATGGGTGGTTCTGGCGGACATGCAGATACATCAGCTGGAGCTAAATTAGCTATAATAGTAACTCAATTAGCTAATTCTAGAATATCTGCTATAAAAGACAGAGTAACTGCTCTGACTACTCCAGGGGAAACTGTGGATGTAATAGTAACTGAAAGAGGAATAGCAATCAATCCTAAGAGAACAGAATTAATCGAGAGATTGAAGGAAACTAACTTACCGATCATGACAATTGAAGAGTTAAAAGATATTGCAGAAGGTATGACAGGTAAACCAAAAGAAGTAGAGTTTACCGATGAGATAGTAGCAATAATCGAATACAGGGATGGAACCGTAGTAGACGTAGTAAGAAAAGCAAAGCAATAGTAAATAAAGACTAGGTTGTTGGCAGGGTGCTGCGACCTAGTTTTTTTGATATTGGACAATTTAGATCTCCTCATGAGTACTCCTAGATCTAGTTTATAAATTATACTATAATTAGAGACTTCCATAATAAATTTATGAAAAAAACAAAAAATGATGAAAAAATAGAATGAATATAAAGAAAAGTCCCATAAAATTTGTACTTTTTACGAAAAAAATGACTTATACCCCTTGAAAAAAACGGAAATAGGTTATATACTAAAGATGTAAAATATGAAAAAAAGTTAATAGAATAAATAATTAAATATAAGGGGTGTTTTGAATGTTACAAGATAAAATATTAGATTATAAAGATGATGTAGTAAAATCGATCCAAGAGGCTATTAGAATTAAGAGTGTAGAGGAAGCTCCGTTACCTGGAATGCCATTTGGAGAAGGTCCGGCAAAAGCTTTAGTTCATTTTTTAGAATTAGGGGAAAAATTAGGATTTAAATCTACTAACTTTGATAACTATGCAGGACATATTGACTTTGGAGATGGAGAGGAAACTTTGGCTATCCTCGGGCATGTAGACGTAGTTCCTGAAGGGGAAGGATGGGATCATGATCCATATGGCGGAATCATTGCTGATGGAAAGATATACGGTAGAGGAACTTTGGATGACAAGGGACCTATGATCATGTGTATGTATGCTATGAAGGCATTAAAGGATTCTGGTTTAAAGTTAAACAAGAAGATCAGAATGATATTAGGAGCTAATGAAGAGACTAACTGGGGATGTATGGATCACTATTTTGGTACTCTAGAAATGCCTCAACCAACTTTAGCATTTACTCCTGACTCAAGTTTCCCAGTAACATTTGCAGAAAAAGGAATTATGCAGGTAACTATGACTAAAAATATCGATACTAAAAATATAACTATCGAAGGTGGAAAAGCATTTAATTCAGTAGCAGAAAGTTGTGAAATGGTATTCCCAGCGGAGCTTTTAACTGTTTTAGAGGCTAAAGTAAAAGAATATAACGAAAACAATGAATATAAGATGGAGATCAAAGATGGAAAATTAATATCTTATGGTAAATCATCTCATGGAGCCAGACCAGAAAGTGGATACAACGCTATCTCTGCATTGATGGGGATTTTAGAAGGGGTAGATTTAGGAGAGATCTCTGAATTTGTAACTTTCTATAACTCTAAGATTGGAATGGAATTGAATGGTGTTTCTATGGGAATCGGATTTGAAGATGCTGACTCTGGAAAATTAAGTTTAAATATCGGAAAAGTATCTATCAGTGATGGTAAGATCGAGTTAAGTATCGACATGAGATATCCTGTAACAACTAAAAAAGAAGCTGTTTTAGAAGGACTAGAAAAAGCAGCATCAGAAAATAATTTTGTATTGACTGTAAAGAGTGAATCTGATGCACTTTATTTTCCTAAAGACACTGTTTTAGTAAAAACACTTATGGATGTATACAAAGAGATCACAGGAGACGTAGATGCTGAACCTGTAGCTATAGGTGGAGGAACATATGCAAGAGCCGTAGACAATGGTGTAGCATTTGGAGCATTATTACATGATCAAGAGGATAATATGCACCAAAAGAATGAGTATTTAGATATCAGCAAGTTAGATACATTATTAAAGATCTATGTAGAAGCTATCTATAGATTAGCTAAATAAGAAACGTGACTACAGTATATAGTGAGGCTTTTGTTAGAATTTTTTCTAACAAAAGCCTCTTTTTATTTAGATGTTTTTTAAAATTCTAATTAATAATGCTCCCATCCCCCCTTAATATAAGTGGGGGAGGGGAATGAGTGATACAGAACTTCCTCTTTCTGATTCTCCTTCTTTAATAAAGAAGGCGAAAGTAGGAGCTAAAGAAGGAAAATATTTTACTTTTATTCTAACTATATCCTCTGTCTTTATGAAAGAAAGAGGAAAACAAGAAGAAAGTTCAGAGGTTTTTAGAAGAAAAATATAGCAATAATTCCTAATGCTCCCATCCCCCCTTAATATAAGTGGGGGAGGGGAATAAGTGATATAGAACTTCCTCTTTCTGATTCTCCTTCTTTAATAAAGA
>DAOUPY010000139.1 GCA_030625925.1 Fusobacteriaceae bacterium
AATAATCAATATCATATGAGGTTAGATACTAGTAAGAAGGGAAATGCTGGATCAGGATTAGAAGTAAATATTTTCGATTCCCATACAGGAAGGGAGAGGAGTATCAAAACTCTTTCTGGTGGTGAAATTTTTAAAGCATCCATGGCTTTAGCCCTGGGGTTATCCGATGTAGTACAGTCAAAAAATGGCGGAATAAAGCTTGATTCTGTCTTTATCGACGAAGGATTCGGTACGCTAGATGAGGAATCCCTGTCTGTGGCGATGGACATTTTGATGGAATTAAAAAGCAGTGGCCGAACTGTAGGAATCATCTCCCATGTGAGCGAGTTAAAGCAGACAATAACCAGTCAAATTAAGGTAGAAAAAACTGTGAGGGGAAGCACAGCAGAGGTTATTTACTAAATTAAGAAGAAACTATTTAAAAAGGCTTGAATCCTGTACTAGGACTCAAGCCTTTTTAGTTTAAATAATAATATATATTAACTTTTTTTGCCTTCCCTAAATCCTTTAGATTTTACCCTCTGTCAAAAATCATTCTATTTCGGACGAAAATTTAAAAAAAATAGATTTAACATTATTAATTCTTTGCATTTAATGGCTTATAATCATCAAAAATACTGCTTAGACTCAAGGTATTTTCTGTATTCAATTTATCTTGAGAAGATACTTGCCCTTGAGATTGTTCTTTTTTAAAGTCACCAAAAATGTTACTTATTCCTACTGATGATTCCTTGTCATTAGAAAAAGACAGAGTACCCATTACCAACATTACACCTAATATTATTTTTTTCATGTCTACGCCTCCTACAGCTTAT
The DNA here is from genome assembly GCA_030625925.1 of Fusobacteriaceae bacterium. GTDB lineage: Bacteria > Fusobacteriota > Fusobacteriia > Fusobacteriales > Fusobacteriaceae > Psychrilyobacter. Next base: position 816 of record DAOUPY010000139.1, read on the forward strand.
ATTTTTTTCATTTCATTCAATTCCGTATAATATCTCCAAAAAAAATCGGTTTTGAATGTTATTGTCACATTAAAATGGGATATTAATCCCATAACTTCACTATTTTTCCAACAAAGTAATTATATACGTTTTCGAATGTTTTGTCAACGACTTTTATTAATTTTTTTTAATCTTATTCTGAAATCTTTATTTTGAAGTAAATTTTTTTTAGTTCATCTTTCTGCTCTTCAGAGACTCCAAATGTAACCTCTTCTAGAAATTCTGTTGCTATTTCATTGAAATCCTCTGCATTTTAGTCAAATATGCCCCTAAAAAACAATTATTATAAAATATTTGAATTGAAAAAAACATATGTAAATTTAGAAATTAATTATATTATTTTCTTTATTTTTAGAAATTAGGCAGGAGAAAACAAGTCTTTTCCCTAAATTATAATAAATGATCTTTGTTTTTGAGGGGGCTGGTTATGAAAAAAATATATAAAATAATTTTGGTATCTCTAGGTGTATTTATATTTCTTTTGATAACAGGTACAAATCTGATTTTAAAAGGAGTTGTCGTATCATCTTTGGAAAATGCTTTAAACAGAAGGGTCAGCATGGGGAGCCTTTGGCTGAACCCTTTCACAGGAACCCTTTCTTCCCATGATGTTATTATATGGAATGGAGATGAAGAGCCAGTACTGTCTCTCAAATCTATAGAGATAAATACCGATCCCCTTAAACTTTTTGCAAGAAAACTGTCCATAAGTGGAGTTCGCCTCACCGAACCCACTCTGAACCTTATTTATTTAGGAAATAACTCAAAATCAAAGAAACAAATCTCTCCACAGACAGGAGAAACAGAGGCAACTGCATCTTCACAAGGCTTCATAAAAGAGGTAGAAGTTCACAATATTGCAATAGAAAGGCTGACTTTTATAAGACCCAAAGGAATATTAAAGTCACTCAACACAATAACTCTCAAGGTTCCTGACTCTACCTATGAAAATAATCAGCTGGATCTTTCTGCAAATCTGAATATTTTAGGGAGTGGTCTCGTTGATATAAAAATTAAAGTCAATACAGAGACCGGTGCATTGGATACCTCTTTGGTTTCCCAGGGGTTTTATTTTGACAATACCTTCTCCTCAAATGAAAAAAATGACCTCAAGCTGTCTGGGAACCTCAAAGGAAACATCTTTATTCGTGGAAACTACCTTAAGAAGGAGTTTCAGGTAAGGGGAAATGCAACTGGATCAAAGGTCCTTGCTCAGGACAAAAAAGGAAATCAGCTGATGAATTCTGAACATATATCTATCGATCTAGAAAGTTTAACCTTTCCTGAAATGTCCCTAGATCTTAAAAAGTTGGAAATAGAGGATACCCAAAGTAACCTCTCCGTTCTTCAAGAAAAAAAAGGGGTTCCTGTATCTAATAAAAAACAGGAAGTTAAACCCCTCCCCGAAGAGGTGCAGAGGTCTCTACTAAAGAATATAATTATCGATGAAATTATAGTTAAAAGATCTGCCCTTACCTATGGCGACTTAGTATTTACTGACATAGATTTAAACCTCAAGGATCTAAGTAATGTTCCTGGAAATAAGGCATCTACAGCAATTTCCTTTACCTTTAACGACTCCATAGATTTTTCATCTCAATCTCTTATTGAGGTCTTAGATCATTCTACGGAGTTTAACCCTTTGAAATTTCTTATTCTTAAGGGAAATTTTATATTAAACACCCCATCTTTGGAGCTTCCTGATTCCGTGAAAAAGGAACTGCCATATGAGGCTGAAATCGAAAAAATCAAGCTGAAAGGAGATTATTCCTTCAGCTATCCCAATGTCATATTAAAGTCAGATATCTTCACTGAAAATCTTAGACTCATAGGAAAGGAGGAAAACCCTCATAATATTCTCCTTAAGTCCCTTTACGGTAACTGCTCTCTCAGCTACAATCTAGATGATCACTCCTACTCCCTGTCTGGTCCGCTGAACTTCAAGGATTTTAATATCAAAAACAAGATCGGACAAGATTTTTTTTACGGAGACCTCGCTGTTGAACTGGGCAGTTTCAATAAGAGTAAGGTTTCTTTTGATTCAGTGATATTTAATGGATTTTTTTTAGATTTAAATACCAATATCACCTCTGAAAAATCAAAATCCTCCCATATAGAGGAAAGAATCTCTAGAGGAAGCAAACTGCCTTCTAAAGAAGAGAGCATTGAAATTATAATAGATAATCTCAAACTAAGAAAGGGAAAGGTACTTACAAAGGATCTCTCTTTTTTGAACATCTATCTAGACGGAGATAACATCTCCAATAAAAAAATTAATTCGAATTTTGTTATCAATACCCTTATAAATGATTCTGCCTCCTTAAAGGGAAGTCTAAATGTAAAGGCAGATGACATGAATGATTTTTCAGACCTCAGGGCAAAAGGGAATATATCTATTTCAAATTTAGATCTCAAGATATTGACTCCTTATATAAAAACTCTCCCCTATGAAATGAGAGGAATTGTCAATTATTCGTCATTTTTAGATTATTCAAAGGATAATATTAATTCTAGGGGGGATTTTTCAGGAATAAATCTCTACATAGACAAAACCGATTCTATGGCAATTTCCATGAAAAGTATCCGGTCCAAGCTGAATTTCAAGTTAAACAAAGAGGGCATTATTCTTTCAAACAGCACTTTCTCCCTTTTAAATCTCCATGGAGAGACCAAGGATGAAACTAAGATCACACTTGCAAAGAGTGATATAGTTGTGAAAAAATACTCTCCAAAAACAATAAATTTTACCTCCATTGCCCTGACTTCTCCTGTTATCGACCTCAAGAAATCACCAAAAAAAGTCGGTAGTTCCGGTGGTTCCACCAAGCAAAAGAAGGTAAAGCCCCTTCCCATAATATCGGCTTCAAAAATAAAGATAAAAAACGGAAAATTTATCTACAGAGATCTGAAAAAAACATCTGTCTATGAAAATATAGGATTTTCAGCTGCTAATTTTACCACCCAAAAGAATAAAAAATTTCCTATAGATGCAAGCATATCCCTAGCAGGAATTGAAAAGATAGAACTCAAGGGCAATCTTTCCCTTAAGGAAAATTGGGATTTTTCTCCCCAGACCATTGCCTTCAACGGAACCCTTAATGTGACAAAATTAAATATTCCTACCTTCAACAATCTCCTCAAGAAGAGCCTGCCTAACGAGTTTGACGGTGGGATCCTGTCCTCCAAGGGAAGGGTGGATCTGAGAGGTGGCCAGCTCAATTCAGATCATGACATAACTGTCTCAAAGGTAGATTTGGGAAAAACTACAGGTTATAACAGGGAGATACCCCTAGGATCTGTAGTAAAGGTTCTTTCTGATAAATATGGAAATATCCGTATCACCCTTCCTGTGACTGGTGACCTCACCAATCCAGAGTTAGGTGTCAGCACTATTGTAACCAGCAGTCTTATGAGCGGCCTGATAAAGGCGGCTAGATCTCCTAAGACCATCATCTCCAAGATCATCACCTTGGAAAATGATGAGATCAAGACAATTTACTTTCAATATCTTTCAGGGAAACCAAATAAACTTGAAACAGACAAACTCTATGAAATTATAAATATACTTACAGAAAATCCAAAATTTGTGGTAACCTTTACCCTATACACCAATAAGAATATAGAAAAGAGTCTTATCACCACAAAATCTATCACCGGAATCTTCTCAGGTCAGTCAATGGATCCAGAAAAGGTTTTGGAAAATCTCATGGAGGAGAGAAGAAAGTATATTTTAGACTTCTTCTTGGACAGTGTCTCTTCCCAAAGGATAGAAGTGAAAATTTCTAAAGACAACAAATCTCTGCCTCAGGCTAAGGTGGATTTTAAAGAATAGATACTATAATTTTAAAATGATTTATAATTACAAATAACATATTAATAAATTTTTATTCTAAAAAAGCAAGTCGATAGATTAAATCGGCTTGCTTTTTTTCATTATCCTATGATGTTTTTAATTCTACTGCACCTTCTTCGACCGTTCCTCTTTCTCTTCCTTCTCTTCTTACTTCATCCCAAACAGCGAAATCTCCTTTAATCCCAATCTTATTTGGATTAAAGTCCCAATTATCTTCTCTTCCTTCCTTCATTCTTAATTTATAATCTTTCAGGCAGGCAATCGCTGGTTTATGCATAATTAAAATTCCTACTATATTTATCCAAGCCATTATTCCTATTCCAATATCTCCAAAAGTCCAAGCCATTCCACCTGCAGCTATAGAACCTGAAAATGTAAATCCAAGAAATACTAATTTTGAAATAAATCTAATTTTTTTACCTTTTTCACTGCCCTTAGTTAAATAAACTAATGCTGTATCTCCATTCCAGAAAAATGCTAATAATGTAGTAAAGGCAAAGAATACAATAGCTATAGCAACTATGTATGCACCATACCCAATCCCAATATCTAAAGCTGTAGATGTATTAGCGGCTCCTACCGATCCCATACTCATACTAGAAGTTGCACCCTTTCCTGCAAAAATTGTCTTACCAGTAGCTCCATC
>DAOUPY010000576.1 GCA_030625925.1 Fusobacteriaceae bacterium
GCTAAGATAAACAGCGGATGTATGTTTAATTCTAAAAACTGATCTTCAAACCCCAATATATTTTTGAATAAAATAACTATTAAAGTATAGTAAAAAATATTTTCCAGGAAAAATATGATATTCTGCCTTCTTTTATCCATATTCACTCCTCCTTCTCAAAGCTTTCATAGGTATCTATTGTATCTAAAAATACCCCGTCAAATCCTGTATCTAAATATTTTTTTAACATCTCTTCTATTATTCCCTGCCACTCTTTCGACCAATATTTTACAATATAGGCTCCTTTCCAGTTTTCATTTTCATATAAAATCCATTCTGGTAGTTTTTTATTCCACTCTTCCTTCCAATATTTCCTATATTCTTCCGCTTCTCCTACACTAAAATAACCTATAACTAGTCTTCTTCCCCCTTGGGGTTTTTCTTTTAGTTTGTTTATATCTTCTTTAGTTAATTCAATTCCTTTAAAATATAGATCAATTATTAAAACATCATATGTTGTTTGAGATAATCTATCTATATATTCAGCCCTATGTCTGAATTTTTCTGGATTTAATAGGTATAAGAAATTTTTAGCATGAGAAAGATCAATTATATCTTCTGTATTTTCCAAAAATACATCTTCAATTATTTCAGTAACTTCGCGATCCTTTGGACAATAATTTAAAAAAATATTCTCCTCTGCCAAATTTTTACTCCTCCATTTCCCATAGCTGCTATTTGTATAATTTACAGTCATTATCACCTTGTCTAAACTTTTTAATATTCTTAAATTTTCTAAAAGTCCTACCTGTTCATTAACCGGTGTTCTCTCTCCATATTTGGGATAGCCATACACCAATGATTCTTGGGTTACGCCGTCTATGGCATCTATTAACTCATTATCTATTTCACCTCTTCCTTCAAAATAGATATCTGTTCCATTCTGCGGGATTATAATAAAATTTTTCGGACTTTCATTTCTTATCTTTAATATTAAGTTTTTCATCTCTGCTTTTTCATCT
>DAOUPY010000486.1 GCA_030625925.1 Fusobacteriaceae bacterium
TAAATAAATTACACCTGCAGACTCTGGCATCTATAGCAACATTAATTAAAGATGAGCATTTCCAAGAAAAATGGTTAGAGGCTAAAGATGAGAATTATTTAAGGGATTTAATTTTACTTAGAAAAAGAAAAAAAAAAAAAAGTAAGTAAATTTTTTTTAAAACGTCACTAAATTTTTCGTGACGTTTTTTTAATTTAATTCTAATTTTTTATATCTGCCTTTTGATTTTGGTGTACTAGTAAAATTAAAGGATATGTTTGTTTAGAAAAATAATAATCTTTTACATTGACTCCACCAAATCCAGTCTAAGAATAACTTTGTAATTCTCAGTTTAATCTTAACAAATGATTAGTTTGAAACAGCATAAAAATGAAGTATACTTAGATTATTAAAATATATTAATGGGGTGATATTATGGAACTAAAAAAAGAACTTGGATTTATGGATGTATTTAGTATTTCAGCTGGAGCTATGATAAGTTCAGGGATATTTATATTGCCTGGTATAGCCTTTAGTAAGGCAGGGCCAATGATGATTTTAGGTTATATCTTAGGTGGGTTAATTGCTTTTGCAGGGATATTATCTGTTATTGAACTTACCACTGCCATGCCAAAGGCTGGTGGAGATTACTTTTTTATAATGAGAACATTGGGTCCTCTCATAGGGACTATCTCTGGAGTTCTTAGCTGGTTTGCAATCTGCTTAAAAACTGCTTTTGCAATCTTTGGTATAGCAGGAGTTATCGGTGGAATCATCTATGGAAGTAATCTGGATCACCAGACTTTGATCATTATCTCCTCCATTGTCACAGCTATATTTTTAATATTGAATATAATCGGTGTTGAAATTGCCAGTACCTTTGAGGTTATTCTTGTAATAGGCTTGCTTTTATTAATGGGAATTTTTATAGCTGTTGGAATGTTTAATATCAATATTGATTTTTTTAACCCTTTTATTCAAATATATGATTTGGTCGATAATAAGTTTGAATTAGTTGCTAGTGGCGGACCTTTTTCATCTCTAGGAGCAGGTCTTATAGTTTCTACAGCAGCCTTTATCTTTGTATCCTTTGGTGGACTTTTAAAAGTTGCTTCTATCTCGGAAGAAGTAAAGAATCCTACAGTTAATATACCGAAAGGAATGATCTCTTCAATTATAGTTATCACTATAGTATATGCAGCTACATTATTTGTTACTGTAGGAGTCTTACCTGGAGACGAGTTAGCCAATTCACTGACCCCTATTGCTGATGCTGCCAGGGTATTAGCAGGAAAACCTGGATATATTGTCCTTACTATAGCATCCCTTTTAGCTTTTGTATCTACAGCCAATGCCGGGATCATGGCGGCATCTAGATATCCATTGGCACTGAGCCGAGACAAATTATTTCCTGAATTTGTAGGCCGGGTAAATAAAAAGTTTAAAACTCCTACAGTGGCTATTATCTCTACAGGGCTGCTTATGGTTGGATCACTATTATTACCTTTAGAAACACTAGCTAAGACAGCGTCAGCCGTTATATTAACGACATATGTCCTTACTAATTTATCGGTGATTATAATCAGAGAGAGTAATCTGTCAAATTACAGACCATCTTTTATAGCCCCTCTATACCCATGGATTCAGATATTTACTATATTTGTATTTACATCTTTTATAGCTCAATTGGGAGTAGCTGCTATAGAATCTAGTATAGGTCTTATCTTTATCAGTTTAGCTATCTATTTTATCTATGGAAAGAAAAATTCTAGTAAGGAATATGCATTATTACATCTTTTAATCAGAATTACTGATAACCTCAAATTAGGTCATAATTTAGAGAGCGAACTTCGGGATATTATTCATCAAAGAGATGATGTTGAACTTACAGAATTTGATAGGATAGTCATGGAAGCTCCCATTATAGATCTAAAAGGTTTTAC
>DAOUPY010000329.1 GCA_030625925.1 Fusobacteriaceae bacterium
GAAGAAATAGGCCCTATTGTAGACCCTCCCGGTGTATCTGATCTATTTACAAAATATTGATATGGAATCCCATTAGGTTCTAATATTTGCTTTACTACAGACAATGAATGTGCATCTGAAGTATAAGATTGATTAGCAGTAACTTTCAGAGCCACACCATGGTTCATCTTAGGCCTTATTATGGGATCTGTCTTTTGATTTTGAGCTGGATGAACGGCATGAGCCCCATCTACAGATAGCATAAATGAATTTGATAATGCACAAAAGAAGTCCTCTCTGTCTAGCCCTAGAACCATTGATATTCTGTCCAAGGTATTTAATAACATATTTGAGTCTGCACCCTGCTTTGTATGACTCCCTACCTCTTCATTGTCAAAACAAGCTAATACATTTACACCATTAAAATTTTTAGCTTCCAGAAAAGCATGCAGACCAACATATAAAGCTCCTAAATTATCTATCTTTGAAGCAGATATCATCTCCTCATGGAGTCCTACAAGAGTTCCTTTTTCAAATTCATATAGATACAGATCAAAGTCCAAAATCTCATCTAAGTCTATATTATTTTCCACAGCTATTAATTTTAATAGGAAATTTTCCTTTTCTAATTCCTCATTTACCAATGTTAATATGGGTAAAGTATCATTTTGTTTATTCAGCTCAACTCCTTTATTAACCTCTCTATTTTGATGAATCGCAAGGTTAGGGATGATGAGACACGGTTTATCTATATTCACTAAGATTGTTTTAGGTTTAAAAACATTCTCTGATTTTACTACTACCCTTCCTGCAATACTCAAAGGTCTGTCCAGCCACGTATTCAAAATAGGCCCGCCATATACCTCTGTATTCAATCTGAGGTATGAGTCTCCTACCATCTCTGGATTAGGTTTTATTCTAAACCCTGGAGAATCTGTATGGTTCCCAGATATTTTAAACCCGCATTCATTTAAGTTTCCATTTCCAACAGAGAATGCAATCAACGAAGAATGATTTTTTTTGAAGAAATATTTCCCATCGATCTCTAAATTCCACCTTTCAGATTCTGAGATCTCACTATATCCATTTGCTAGCAAGATCTCAGCAGTATTCTTCACTGCATGAAATACAGATTTTGAAGAGTGGGAAAAGTTGATAAAGTCATTTGCAAGTTTTTTCATTTTATTCCTCCTAAAAATATATATATATCTATACTTATTTTATCCTTAATATTATTTATACAATATTATTCATAAAATTAAAACATTTTAATTCTTAAAATTATTAATTTTATCTTTTAATTCTTGTATTTTTCTTTCCTTTTTTATCCCCTCTACATCTTTGAAACACAATTGATATTCCTTATTTTTACTCAAATTTCCTAAATTTATCCCCAATAATTTTATTTTATTTTCCAAATCAATCTCCTCGAATAATTCAGACAATAATTTTTTTAATTTTTCTATATTTTCAGTGGATATATTAATACTTTTAGATCTGCTTATAGTTTTCCGATCTAAATATCTCACTTTTAAAGTTAGAGTCTTTGTGTGAAAATTTTGAGTTTTCATCCTTTTATGAGTTTTTATCAAAAGACTTAAAAATTCAGCCCATATAAATTCTCTATCTTCTAAAGGAGTAGAGTAAGTTTTTTCATTACTGATAGAATGTGTTTTTGATTCTATAGATACCTTTCTATTATCGATACCTCTAGAATATTCATAGATCATTTCACCTCTGTTGTATCCTAATATACTCCTTAATTCCTGCAATGGCACCTTTAAAACATCCGACACCTTTACAAGGTTTTTTCGACCTAAGATCTCTTGAGTTTTCTTCCCTACCCCCGGAATAAGTTTTATTCCTTTATCGGACATAAAATCAGCAAACTGATCCAGATCCCTAATAAATGTCACTCCTCCAGGTTTTTTAGCATCACTGGCTAATTTTGCACTGAGTTTGTTATATCCTATTCCAATAGAGCAGGATAATCCTGTGTGTTTTGATATACCTTGTTGAAATTTTCTGGCAAATACTTCATAGGATGTATAATTTTTTATAATGTCTGTAATGTCTACAAAACCTTCATCCAAAGCTATAAATTCTACCTTATTGGTTAACTTTAAAACCAATTTTTTTATCTGTTTGGAAACTTTATTATACTTTTCCTTATCAACTTTTAGATATATCCCATAGGGGCAGAGTATCCTGGCCTTTGTCACACTCATTGCAGAGTGCAAACCATATTTTCTAGCTTCATAGTTACAGGTAGTTATAACACTGGTTCCTACAATTACAGGTTTACCATGAAGATTAGGTTTATCCCTAATCTCTATAGATGCATAAAATGCATCCATATCGTAGTGGAGGATTATTTTTTTGCTGCTTGTCATGCCCTTTCCTCCCTGTTCAAACACCATAAACTCATTGGTAAATATAGGACTATTATATCATATGATTGGATACAATGGGAATATACAAACAAAAAAACACCTATATTAGGTGTTTTTTAAAACTCTAAAGTTATTATTTTATCATTTTTTAAGCTTTCCTTAATATCGATTATTCTCTGGTTGCTGCTCCCTCTAAAATGTAATTCGGGATGATAGTCAGCTTTTTGAAACTTACCGTCGACCAGTACGTCGATATAGTCCAGACACTCCCTCATAATGGGATCTACCAATAGAGCTTCAAAGGTATACCCAGTATAAGACCATATATTTTTATGAGTTCTAGCTTTTATCTCCTCTAAAAACTCTAAAAGTTCAGCCGGATTAAAGAATGGATCTCCTCCAGACAGGGTAATTCCGTCTAACATGGAGTTCCCATTTATCTCTTCTACTATTTCATCCATATATTTCTTATCTAAGACCCTTCCTATGTCACCCTTCCATGTTTCATGGTTGTGACACCCTTCACAGTAGTGAGTGCACCCTGAGAAGTATATGGAGTATCTGAATCCGAA
>DAOUPY010000258.1 GCA_030625925.1 Fusobacteriaceae bacterium
TACTTATTGTCCAGCAGAAATATAAAGTCATCTCACTGAGGTCCGATCAGGGAGTATCCATATCGCAATTCGCGGCCCTTTACCTCACCATAGCTTTTCCTGATCTTCCCCTCTATTTCCTCTAAAGTAGGAGACCTTAGCTCTCCTAAAAAGGATTTATACCTCAAAGTCAGCTCTTTTTCACCATCAAATAATTTTCTATAGTTTAAAGATAACAGTCTTGATACATTTTTTATATAATCAATCCTTTTTTTCACTATTAATGATGCATATTTTATGAACTCCGAGTTATAAATCTCAAACATTGGGTCAGCGGTATTTTTATCCTTTAGATATTTGTTTCTGAATTTTAACAATTTGGATACCGACTTTAAATAAAGATAGTACTCAGGGTCTGCCTGAGCTATCTCATAATCAAAGAATGATCTCCTAACACTAGGTGACCCAATAATAAGCTCTATATCTTCTGGTATAAAAGATATAATATTTAATTTACCCAAAAATTCGTCATACTTGATATGTTTCCTATTGTAGGAATATATCTTTTTCTTTTCATCTACCTTTACCGATATGGATTTTAGTGCTATCCTATCTTCGTAATTTACAAAAGCTCCCATCTTATGGCGACCGTATTTTATCATTTCTTTATTTTTATTGGTTCGAAAACTCTTCCCCGTAACTGTAAAATAGATGGCCTCCAATACACTGGTTTTTCCCTGGCCATTTTTACCTAAAAATAAGTTAAATCTGCGATCAAATTCCAAATGTTCATCATCTAAGTTTCTAAAATTGATCATATTCATATCTAGGATTTGCATTTCACACCTCTTACGCTATTACTTCTATCTTTTTACCATCAAATTCCACGATATCTCCTACACGGATCTTCTTTCCTCTTCTAGTTTCTATCTCGCCATTTACTTTGACCATCTCTTCTATGATTATGTGTTTCGCATCTGATCCGCTGCCTACTATGTTAGCCCACTTCAACAATTGATCTAATTTGATATATTCCGTTGTGATTTGTATCTTTTCCATGTTTCTACCTCCAAGTTAATTGAATATTATCTAAACCAACTTAATCTCTATCCCTTTGAATTTTTCTAAAGTTAAGGATTAATTTTAATAAAATTCAGATCTTCTCATTCAATATAATTATACATTATATTTTATCATATTTAGCCTTTATTATCAATCAAAACGGCTTCTCACTAATCCATCTCAATCCCCACCATTAAAAAGTTTTTAAACCCTCCTTATTTGACAGATTAGAGGGTCTCAGAAATATAAAAATAGAACTCGAAAGTTCTATTTTCATATTTCTTACTATTTTTTTATAAAAACTTTATCTCTTATGGGATTTTTTATGTCCAATACAAAGTCTTTAAACTCTCTATACTCCTCTTTTTTTATTATTCCAACAGGAACATAGATCTCTCTGGTTATATCTATAATATTTTTATCTTGTTTTGAGATAAATCTATATTTTGCATTTCTATCTCCTATCTTAAATTCCTTTATAATATTCAGGTCATTAATAAATTTTGAAGTCCCTAATATATTTTTATTCTGACTAAGATCTATTCTAAAGGTTTCCTTAGTTGATATCTCATGATATATTTGATAATTATAATTTCTCTTGTCTAAAGATAGGCTCAAGTTAATCTCCACAGGGGGGATTGTAAAATATAAATATTTATCCTGGTCTATCACCAAATTATCAGCCTTTAAACTGTATGACATTTTCATAGGAGTTTTATAATCCATAAAATCACCAAATTTAGTCTCCCCTACCACCGTAGTCGATGAGTTACCAAAATCTTGATCTATAAGATTTTTCCTCTGAGCAGGAAGTATTTCTCCATAATACCTTATGAAATTATCCCTTGCCCCCTTAAATTCAAGGTTTACATCTATTTCTGCACCGTCACCTTCTAACTTATAGAGATAATTTTTGTTCTCCTTATAATCTATTTTTTGTTCATAAACCTGGGGCAGATAGTTATTTTTTTTAGAAATATAATTTGTTTTTTCATCAAATGCATCTAGATAGTTACCTCTAATATTTAATAGAACTATTCTCCCTTCAACATATGTTCCTACAGTATATATAGAATTATTCATTGGATACTTTATCTGGTAAGGAGAACTTTTCTTATATGAGTCTAATATAATCACAGGGTAGACATCATCGATATTTTGTGCCCTGACTAAACCTATAAACAATGCATTTAAATCGATTTTAGACCCATATTTTTGATAGATAATTTGATCTAAATTTAGTGGTTTAAAATCTGACTGGGATAAATATATATTTTGGGCAGTAAAATTATTTACTACATATGAATATATCTCAGCTATTTTATCTGTTTTTTCCTCGGTATCTCCCACTATTTCATTGGAAAGATCCCTGACTTTAGGGCTTATTTCGATATTGTCCATAGATTTTATTTTTTCTTTCCCAAGATCTGACCAGTCTTTATAAAAAGAATATACAACTTTATTTATATCCAACAAGAGGTTTACAGGCATAGCCTCCTCCCTCTTTAAAACTTTTGTATTCTTTGAACTAAAAGTTAAGATATTCCTGTCACCTAAAACTTTTTTATCCTCAACTATATTATTTCCTACAACCTCATAGTTTAACTCCATAGATTTTGGGTAATCTATTATTTTAGTTTTATTCAGAGATGGAATTTCACCCTCAAAAAGTTCATTCCCACCCAACAGGTAAGTATACTTAGTTTTAATAGTATAATCGGTTATAATATATGTTCCCGGTTCTACTTTGGGAAAATTAATTATCCTATTTTTATTATGAACATATGAAGGTGAATATATCGCCAATTCATCATCCTGTTCGATACTTTGGTTTTTAGGTATTGAAACCTTTTTATAATTTTTTGTCACAGTATACATTTCTCCCAAGACCAAAGTTTCATTAGTAGGGTCATAATTTATAACTATATCTGACAATTTTTTCTTTCCTTCATAGTTGATTATCTGAGTGATCTTAAACTTGTGGATCTCGCTGCTTCCATCTTCATGGACAGTTAATTTTTCATTGTTTACCAAGTTAACTGCTCCTAATTCAGCATATTCCTCAGGTAGTTCACTGGTATTTTTAATGATCTCTATTACTTTACTAGATTTGTATGCCATCTTATCTGAATTTTCACTGTTTCCTAACTTTGATCTCGTACACCCTATAAATACCAGAGTAGTCAAAGTTAGACATAAAAACAATTTTATTTTATTTTTCATCTGTCTTCACCTCTTTTATCAAGAATAAATTGTTATTATTTGAGAGTTCCCCGATCTCTTTTTTTATCTCCTGATACTTTTCTTTAGGAAAATGGATCTTTGAATTTTCCAGATAATAAGTAGTATCCAATATATTACTTTTAACTTTGGAAGTAAATATAGTTTTAAATCCAGCATAGTCTACAGTCTTAGGTTTTGGTATGGATATATTTGAAATATTTTCCGGGAATACCAAACGATAGTTCACTGTAAAACTAGTCGGCGAGTTCAATTTGAAATCATATTTTCTATCCGCTAATGAAAACGGGTACGATATTAATCCTTCATACATAAAATGAATACTAGGATCAGCACCACTAAAAGGGATAAATA
>DAOUPY010000113.1 GCA_030625925.1 Fusobacteriaceae bacterium
CTTTAGACAGTGATATTGAGGTAGAAGTAGTTCCAGGAATTACAGCTTCTAATGCTGGAGCAAGTGTTGTAGGAGCTCCTATCATGCATGATCATGCAACGATTAGTTTGAGTGATCTATTAACTGATTGGGAGCTAATAACAAAGAGGATAGATTTAGCATCTCAAGGTGATTTTGTAATTTCATACTATAATCCTAAGAGTTTTTCTAGAACTACTCAAATTGTAGAAGCAAGAGAGATCATGTTAAGACATAAAAGCAAAGATACTCCTGTAGCAATCGTGAGAAATGCAAAGAGAGACGGGGAAGAATATGTGATAAATACATTGGAGGATATGTTGGATCATGAAATAAACATGTTTAATGTAGTAATCGTAGGAAACTCTAAAACTTATGTAAAAAATGGAAAAATGATAACACCCAGAGGATATAAACTTTGATCTTACTTGCTGGAGGAACTAAAGACTCTAGGATAATAGCTGAAAAGCTTTTGAAAGATAAACATGAGATCATAGTGACTACAGCTACAGAATATGGAGGTCAATTGATCTCCCATCTGGACCTGGAAGTCAGGGTGGCAAAGCTTAATTTAGAAGGACTAGAAAAGCTAGCCAATGAGATGAGTGTAAGCCAGATAGTAGATGCGACCCACCCCTATGCAACAGAGATATCAAATAACTTACTTAAATTATCAACAATTCTAGGGGTGCCCTATTATAGATATGAAAGAAGTATGCTAGAATATAAAAAAGAAAATAGTTTTTATGATTTAGGGGAGTTAATTAATTTTCTAGAAGGGGTAAGGGGAAATATATTACTTACTTTAGGGAGCAATAACATCCATAGGTTTAAAGACTTAAAAAATAAAAAATCCATCTACATCAGGGTACTGCCTACTGAATATGCCATAAAAAAATGTGAGGATGCAGGGTTTAGACCATCTCAAATAATAGGCCTTCAAGGACCCTTTAATACAACCTTCAATGAGGCTATCTATGGGAATTATGATATAAAATACATCGTAACCAAGGAAAGCGGAGCTACAGGCGGGGAATTAGAGAAAGTGGAAGCGGCTAAAAATTTAGGAGTAAGCGTTGTGGTCTTAAAAAGACCGGTAGTTCAGTACAGAAACCTTTATAAAGAGATAGATGATCTGATAGGAGCAATTAAATGAGAGTTGAAAATATAATATTGACTGGATTTATTTTAGATTTGGTATTTGGAGATCCCAGGAGTTTATTGCATCCCGTGGTAGTAATAGGAAAAATCATTACTTTTTTAGAAAAAATATTATATAAGTATAAAAAAATAGGCGGAATAATACTAAATTTAATAGTCGTAGGACTGACTGTAGCTGTAACATATCTAGTTTCAGGTTATTTAGAGATAATTGAGATCTACCTAATATATACTATATTTGCCACAAGATCTTTGGCTCTTGAGGGAGTAAAGGTATTTAATATACTGAAGAAAAAAGACATGCAGCTGGCAAGAAAGGAACTCTCCTACTTAGTCAGTCGTGATACAGGTTATATGCAGGAAAAAGATATAGTCAGAAGTATCATGGAAACTATCTCTGAAAATACAGTGGATGGGATAATATCACCGCTATTTTTTATGACAGCAGGATACTTGATTGCACCAGATACTCCATTAGGAGTGGCTCTAGCAATGGGATACAAGGCCATAAATACACTGGATTCCATGGTGGGCTATAAAAATGAAAAATATAAAGATTTTGGATGGTTTTCAGCTCGTGTAGATGACGTGGCTAATGTTATTCCTGCCAGATTAACAGGGGGACTACTTATTCCTGTATCAGCACTCTTCCTCGGATATGATTTTAAAAATTCATGGAAGGTATTTTTCAGAGATAGATATAACCATGCCAGTCCAAATTCAGCACAATCTGAATCAGCTGTAGCAGGAGCATTAGGAGTTCAATTTGGAGGAGCTACCAGTTATTTTGGCAAATTAAAAGAAAAACCTACAATTGGGGATAAGAAAAAAGAATTTGAATTGAAGGATATAAAAAGAAATATTAAACTCATGTATGGATCATCTATACTAGGTATGGGAATAGCATATGCTGTGCTTAGACTAATATAGTTTGAATTAAAAAATAAAGATTATTTTGATATAGATATAAAGATGAGAATGGAAGTATAGCGGCTATAATTTATGGTAAAAGATTAGAGGAAGGGAGAAGATAACTATGGAGCTACATGGGGGAAATATATACAAATTAAAAAGGGAAAAAGGGATAGAGGTACTGGACTACAGTGCTAATATCAACCCTATGGGTCTATCTGACAGGCTGAAGGAGGCGGTAATTGAAAACTTATCCATCCTTGAAAAGTATCCTGATCCAGATTATTTAGAGATGAAAGAGGTAATAGCGAAACATAATAAAGTAGAGGTCGAAAATATAGTCGTAGGAAACGGTGCTACTGAGATTATGTTTTTATATGCCAAAAACCTGAAACCTAAAAAAGTTCTTATTGTCTCTCCTACCTTTGCAGAATATGAAAGAGCATTAAAGACTGTAAATTGTGAAATTGATTATTTTCAGTTGAAAGAAGATGAAGATTTTATATTAAATCTACCTAGATTACAGGAAACCTTAGATAGGACCTATGATCTTCTGGTAGTATGCAATCCCAACAATCCTACAGGTAAATTTATAGATAAGCTTATCTTAAATGATCTGGCTGTATATTGTAAAAATAAAGGGGTAAGCATACTTTTAGATGAAGCTTTTATAGAATTTGTAGATGGCAGCATGGAAAGATCCCTGGTGGAGTACAGACATGAAAATGTATTTATTGTGAGAGCTCTTACTAAATTTTTTGCCATACCGGGATTACGTTTAGGATATGGGATAACCTTTGATGAAAAATTAAAGGGAAAGATAGAGGGGAATAGAGAACCCTGGAGTGTCAATGCAATAGCTGAACTGGCTACCAAAGTTTTACTAGAAGACAGTGAGTATATAAAAAAGTCAGAGGACTGGATCAGAGAAGAAAAAAGATTCATGTATGAGGGATTAGAACAAATAAAGGGAATAAAGCCCTATGTTACAGAAACGAATTTTATTTTGGTAAAATTGATAAATGACATGAAGGTAGAAGAATTTAGAGGAAAGATGATTTCATTGGGAGTCTTGGTTAGAGATGCCAGCAACTTTAATTATTTGGATAACAGATATTTTAGACTGGCAATAAAAGATAGAGAAAACAACAAAAAGGTTTTGAGGTGTGTAGAGGATGCAATTAGATAAATTTTATATATTAGGAGTTACCCATAAGGATCTGAACTTGAGAGAGAGAGAAGCATTTATAAAGGATGGCCCTAAAAAAATAATGGATAGACTCTTAAAAGATGGAGTTGTCAAAGGTTATGTTTTACTTGAGACCTGTCTCAGGGTTGAGATCTATATGGAATCTGAAAATATAGAATTAGTGAAAGAAAAATTTGATATAGGTCCCTTATTCGTTAAAAAAAGTGGGATTGAAGCTGTAAAATATTTATTTGATGTGGTCTGTGGATTTAACTCCATCATAAAGGGGGAAGATTCTATCCTATCCCAGGTGAGGAATAGTTTTTTACACGGACTAGAGGATAAACACACGACTAAAACCTTAAATGTTATTTTTAATAAAGCTATTGAGGTGGGTAAAAAATTCCGTCATAGGAGTCAGGTCTCAAAAAATGCAATGTCTTTGGAGGCAGTAGCATTGAAATTTATAAAGGGACACTTTGATAACTTAGAAGATAAAAGGATATGTATAGTAGGAACGGGAGAAATGGCTATAGCAGTCCTCAATATATTTACTAGAAATAACATAAATAATATTGTCATGACAAATAGAAGTCGTATAAGAGTGTTGGAGTTAAAGGAAAAGTATGATATCGATATAGTCGATTTTGAGGATAGATATTCTGAGGTAGAAAAATCAGATATAATTATCAGTGCAACCTCTGCACCCCATGCAGTGTTGGTGGAAAAAGAGATAAGGAACCTAGACCTAAAAAAAGAAAAAATATTTTTGGATCTGGCAGTTCCAAGGGATATAGACCCGTGTATTGAGACTTATCCCAATATAAATCTATATAATTTAGACCACCTATGGGATGTAGTCAGGGGCAATGAAGAAAAACGAGAGAGACTTTTGAAGGAATATAAGTATATATTAGAGGATCAAATAAGAAATTTATTAAAATACTGTGAATATAAAGGGGATTTAAAATGCAAAGAAAGATAATTATTGGAACTAGAGCAAGTATTTTAGCAGTGGCCCAGGCAGAACTGACTAAAAAAATGTTGTTAGATAGCTGTGATAATTTAGAAGTGGAAATAAAAAAAATTATTACCAGTGGAGACAAAGATCAGAGAACCAATTGGAATAAAGATAATAAATCCCTTAAGGATATGTTTGTAAAAGAAATTGAAAGAGCACTTTTAGATGGTGATATCCATCTGGCTGTGCATTCTATGAAGGATATGCCTGCAGAATCTCCTAAGGGCCTTACAGTAGGAGCAGTTCCGATGAGGGAAGATAACAGGGATATTATAATTACTAATTCAGGAGTCACTTTAGATGACCTTCCACCAGGTGCAGTAATAGGTACCAGTAGTTTGAGGAGGGTGGAGAGTATCAAAAGTTTGAGACCCGATCTGGTGATAGAGCCCATCCGTGGAAATATCCATACTAGGATAGAAAAATTAAAAAATGAAAATTTTGACGGGATCATACTTGCCTATGCAGGCTTAAAAAGAGTTGGATTAAAAGACCTGGCTACTGAAATATTTGAGACAGAAAGAATAATGCCGGCACCAGCTCAAGGAGCACTATGTATCCAATGCAGGGAAGGCGATAACTTTACACTGGAACTCTTAGATAAGATAAATCATAAAGAAACCGGTCTTATTATCGATGCTGAGAGGGAATTTTCCAAGATATTTGGAGGAGGATGTACTACTCCTATGGGATGCCATGCAGCTATAGATGGGGATAGTATTAGGATACAGGGGATGTATTCCCATGGAGATAAGATCTACAAGGATGAGATAGGTGGAGATAAAAAAAATGGAAAAAATTTGGCTGTAAAATTAGCTGAGATGATTAGGGGGCAGATAGATGGGTAAGGTTTATGTAGTAGGAGCAGGCCCTGGAGATTTAGAGCTATTAACATTGAAAGGGAAGAGATGTATAGAGGAAGCTGATTGTATTGTTTATGACAGATTGGTGAATCCGCAAATACTATCTTTAGCTCAGAGGGAATGTGAAATGATCTATTTAGGAAAGGGAAACACCGAAGGCGGCGTTATCCAGGATGAGATCAATAGAACTATCGTAGAAAAAGCCCTTGAGGGAAAAGTAGTTACAAGGTTGAAAGGAGGGGATCCTTTTGTATTTGGTCGTGGAGGAGAGGAAATTTTAGCTCTAAATAAAGCTAAAATACCCTTTGAGGTTGTTCCTGGAATAACATCTTCTATATCTGTACCATCTTATTCTGGAATACCTGTTACTCATAGAAATATAGCTCGTTCATTTCATGTATTTACAGGACATACTTCCAAAGAGGGAACTTGGCATAACTTTGATGCTATCGCTAAATTAGAAGGAACTTTAGTGTTTTTGATGGGGATAAAAAACTTAGATTTAATAACCAATGATCTGATTAAATATGGAAAGTCCCCTACAACTCCTGTGGCTATAATAGAAAAAGGCAGTACAAGTAAGCAGAGGGTGGTAGAGGGGACATTAGAAACCATTGTTAAGATGGCAAAGGAAGAAAAAGTTGTACCACCTGCAATCATAATTATTGGAGAGGTAGTAAATCTAAGATCTGAATTTAATTGGTT
>DAOUPY010000176.1 GCA_030625925.1 Fusobacteriaceae bacterium
AATTTTTTTTGTATCTAATTCATTGGCTTTATCTTCGATTAACTCGATGAATTTTAACTCATATTCATTTTCTTGGAACTCTTCAAAGATACAAGTATTATTTACAAACATTTCACCATTAAATTTATTCATCCAGACAAAACCTACCTTAACTTCATCTTCATAAGCATTTAATAGATAGTGATTAGGAGTAGATATTCCATCTTTTAAAATTTTCTCCAAGGCTTCTTTGGAAAACTCCAGAGCTTCTCTTTCTGACCAGTGGCCGACCTTCACCTTATCTTTGGCATAATCAGCAATCATCTTTCCTTTTACTATGTTAAAGTCTGCTTCTGACATTCTCTCTAATTTTAACATCTATTGTATCCCCCTTGTTTCTTTTTTTTACCCTCATCCGTCCTTTCGGACACCTTCTCCCAGGTGACGAATATTAGAAATTTCTTATAAATAAAAAGCGATTTCTAAATGTCAGGGAGAAAGATACTTCTTCCATCCTTGCTTCGGTTTCTCTTTGACATCATAATTTTATTATAACTATAATAAAATTTCGTACTCGTCAATCGAGAAACCATAAAAAGGAAGAGTCTAAACTTCTTGAACTTTTCAATTACATTTTCTTTCCTACATTTAAAATTGATTCTACAAATTAGAATCAATTTTAATAATCGTAGCATCAAGGTAACCCAGTTAAGGATGGAATCCTTAAAACTTTATTTACCTTAGCAACCTCTACTTTGTTACTCCCTACGAGGGTCTATATTTAAAATTAAATTTTATCTACATTTAATTTTAATATTCATAGAATCTCCTAAGAAGATGAGGGTCTATTTATAATCACTTAGATTTCCATACCATACAAGAAGAGAGGCTAAACCCTTTTTCAAGCTTAGCCCCCTCTTATTCTTTTCTTAACCCTTTTAGAACTTTCCCTAACCCTCTCTTTAGTAAAGAGAGGGACTATTAACCTCCTCCCTCTTTACTAAAGAGGGAGAACAGAAGAGGGTTTCTAGTCTACTACTTCTGCCTCTGCTACATCTTCATCGGTTTTATTTTCATTTCCGCCTTTATCTCCGCCGTCTCCGCCTTGAGATTTTGCTTGAGCTTCTTTGTATATTTCTTCTGCTAATTTATGAGCTTTTTCTTCTAAAGTTTTCATTGCTGCATCGATAGCTTCTTTATCTTCTCCATCTTTAACAGCTTTCAATCCTTCTATTGCTTCTTTAATAGCAGTTTTTTCTTCTTCCGTTACTTTATCTCCATGCTCTTCAATAGATTTTTCAGTAGATGCAATAATCATATCAGCTTTGTTTCTAGCTTCTACCATCTCTTTGAATAATTTATCGTCAGCTTCATGAGCTTCAGCATCTTTTTTCATTCTTTCGATCTCTTCATCTGAAAGGTTAGTAGATCCTGTGATAGTTACCTTGTTTTCTTGTCCAGTTCCTAAATCTTTTGCAGTTACATGTACAATACCGTTTGCATCGATATCAAATGTTACTTCGATTTGAGGTACTCCTCTTGGTGCTGCCGGGATTCCTTCTAAGTTGAAGTCTCCTAATTTATGGTTGTCTACAGCTTTTGATCTTTCCCCTTGGAATACGTTGATTGATACTGCTGGCTGGTTATCTACAGCTGTAGAGTAAACTTGTGATTTCTTTACAGGAATTGTAGTGTTCTTTTCTATCATCTTAGTGAATACTCCACCTAAAGTTTCGATTCCTAATGATAATGGAGTTACGTCTAATAATAATACATCTTTAACGTCTCCCATTAATACTCCACCTTGAATTGCTGCTCCTGCTGCTACTACTTCATCAGGATTGATTCCTTTGTTAGGAGATTTTCCTAAGAAAGATTCTACCCATTCTTGTACTGCTGGTATTCTTGTAGATCCACCAACTAATAAGATCTCATCGATATCTGCTGGAGTTAATCCTGCATCTTTCATAGCTATTCTTACTGGTTCCTTTGTAGCGTCTACTAAATTAGAAGTTAATTCGTTGAATTTAGCACGAGTAAGTTTCATTTCTAAATGTTTTGGTCCTGTAGCATCCATTGTGATAAATGGTAATGATATAGGAGTTTCCATCATTGTAGATAATTCTTTTTTAGCTTTTTCAGCTGCATCTTTTAATCTTTGTACTGCCATTTTATCGTTAGATAGATCTAATCCAGTTTCTTTCTTGAATTCTACTTCTAACCATTTGATTACTTCTTTATCAAAGTTATCTCCACCTAAGTGATTGTTTCCTGATGTTGATAATACTTCTACTACACCGTCTCCGATCTCAAGAATTGATACGTCAAATGTACCTCCTCCAAGGTCAAATACTAATACTTTTTCTTCTTCTTTCTTGTCTAATCCATAAGCTAATGCTGCTGCAGTTGGCTCATTTATGATTCTTTTTACATCTAATCCTGAGATTACTCCTGCATCTTTAGTTGCTTGTCTTTGTGCGTCAGAGAAATATGCTGGTACTGTGATTACTGCTTCAGTTACTTTTTCTCCTAAATATTCTTCAGCATCTTTTTTCAATTTTTTTAAAATCATTGCTGAAATTTCTTGAGGACCATAGTCTTTTCCATGGATGTTAACTTTATGGTCTTCTCCCATATGAGTTTTGATAGATGCCACTGTAGAATCTGGATTAGTAACAGCTTGTCTTTTAGCTATTTCCCCTACTATGATTTCACCGTTGTCTTTTATATTTACAACTGAAGGTGTAGTTCTTACTCCCTCTGCATTTGTTATTATTGTAAAGTTTCCACCTTCCATTACTGATACACATGAGTTAGTTGTCCCTAAGTCAATTCCGATTATTTTTCCCATTTTTATATTCCTCCTATTATCATAGGTAAGCATAAAGCAATACCCTTATATTATAATTTTATTTTTTATCTTATTTAACAACTTTTTTACCCCATCTTCTGCTTTAGTTTCCTTTTGATATCGTAATTTTCTTATAATTATAAGAGAATTTCGTATTCATCAATCGAGAAACCATAGAAAGGAAGAGTTCTATTTCTTACAAACTTTAACCATTGAAGGTCTGATTACTCTTTCCTTCATCTTATATCCTTTTTGTAGTTCCATTATAATGTGATCATTATCAACCTCTTCACAATTTTCTGTCATTACAGCTTGGTGTAAATGAGGATTATATTCTTTTCCTACTGCCTCAATTGGTGTTACCCCTTCTGTATTCATGATTCCATGCATTTGAGATAAAGTCATCTCTACACCTTTCACCAATGCATCAAAATCTTTTGTTTCAACAGATGCTGCAACTCCTCTTTCAAGATTATCTACTGCCTCTAATACTTTTAAGACTACTTTTTCTGAAGCATACTTCCTAAATTCTTCTAATTCATTTTGCTTTCTCTTAGTAAAATTTTGAAATTCTGCATTTTTTCTGGCATATGCACTCTTCCAATCTTCAAGATCAGCCTCGATCTTAGCCATTTTATCTTCCAATGATTCCTCATCTTTTATCTTTTCTTCAGCTTCTTTTGCTTCCTCTTGGACCTTTTCTATTTTTTCGTCTTTTAACACTTCTTCTACTTTTTCTTCTTCAACCTTTTTTTTCTTACTCATGATTTTCTCCTTTTTTTAGTGCTATATTAATCATATTATTAACTTCTTCAGTAACATATTCTACCAAACCTACAGTTTTAGAATAAGCCATCCTTTTAGGCCCTACTACTCCTATAATTCCTTGAGAACTACCATTTTTATAGAAAGAATATACAAAACTAAAATCTTTTAGTGCTTTCATATTCAGTTCATCCCCAAATACTACATAGACCTCTCCTTGTTTATGTTCCCTTGTACTGATCAGCTCTTTGAATATATCATCGAGCCCCTTACGTCTGTTGAATATCTCCAAGGCTTCCTTGGCTTCCTCTACTGTTTTATTTTCAAATATAGTAGAAGCACCATTTATAAAAAATTCTCCATCCATATCCTGATATATTTTATCCGATATAGATTCTAGTACTGGATTTCCTTTTTCCTTTACAAATTCTTCTATTTCAAAGGTCTGAACTTCGCCTCTAGATGATTTTTCATTTAGTTTTATACATATTTTTTTTAATTCTACCTCATCCATTGGGTTTTCAAAGTGTATCTTTCTAGTCCTTACTGTAGAATCATCCATAACTATTACAGCCATAGCCATATAGTCAGTTACATGAACTAATTCAACCTTTTTTATTGTTTCGTGACTTATACTAGGTTCTAATACTATCCCCGCATAAGATGTCAATTTAGACAATAAATTAGAAGTTTTTCTTAATATCCCGTCAAATTCTCCGATTTTTTCATCATATATTTGATGTATTTTTTCCATCTCCTGCCTGGATAACTTTTCTATCTTAAGTAGTTCTGAAAGATAAAACTTATATCCTAGATCTGTCGGTATCCTTCCTGATGACGTATAGGTCTTCGATAGATAACCTAAGTCTTCTAAATCAGCCATTACGTTTCTAATAGTTGCTGATGAAAACTCTATATTATATTTTTTTACTAATGTTCTAGAACCTATGGTTCCACCTGAGGTCAGGTAATAGTCAATTATTGCTCCTAACACTAGCTTTTCTCTATCTGTAATCATACCCACCACTCCAATTAGCCAGTTGTTAGCACTCATCGGATTAGATTGCTAACTTAG
>DAOUPY010000496.1 GCA_030625925.1 Fusobacteriaceae bacterium
AATTGGAATTGGGGATATTCTTCCTTCTGGAGATCGTCATGATGGACGTGCTCCAGACTACGATGATTGGGCACTTAACGGTGATATATTATTTTGGAACCCTATATTAAATAAATCTTTGGAGCTGTCTTCTATGGGAATCAGAGTAGACAAAAAAGCTCTCTTAGAGCAACTGGAAAAAACAAATACTATGTGGAAAAAAGACCTCGATTTCCATAGATCACTCCTTGAAGGAAAACTTCCTTTTACTATAGGTGGAGGAATAGGACAGTCTAGAATATGTATGTATTTCTTGGAAAAAGCCCATATTGGAGAAGTTCAATCGTCTTCATGGCCTGCTCATATAATTGAGGAGTGTAAAGAAAAAGGGATAGAACTACTATAAAAGATCATTAAAAAAACCACTCCTAATTTTAGGAGTGGTATCTTTTTTGACTTTATATTCCTCTTTGAAAAAATTTAATCTCAGTCTAAAGATCTATCCCCTCTTCCTCTGGCCTTTTAAATTCAGGATAGATTCTTTTCTTCTCCCCTGTTGTTGTTGAATTTTTCTTAAACTTAGTCAGATCAACCTCTGAGTTTTTATTTTCATCTGTTACTATCTCAGCAGTTATCTGAATATATACTTGTCTAATTTCATTTTCAGTTTCAGTATTTCTAAATAGAGTACCCAAGAAAGGAATATCTCCTAAGATAGGCACCTTATTTATAGTTTCTTTTACTTCTGTCCTTTTTAATCCTCCTATAAATATTACCTCTCCATCCTTTACTAAAACCTTTGTGTTAATATTACTCTGCCTTTTAGCTCCACCATCCTTATTATATGTCTCCGCATTATTAGGATCACCAGATGTCCCTGCTGTAACTAAATCAAAACGACTGACCTCAGAGCTAATCTCAAGAATAATTGTGTCAGGTTCGTCCAATCCTTCTCTTATTATAGGAGTAACAGCAAATATTGTTCCAGCCTCCTCAAATATAGGTTCCTTCGTCCTATTATTATCATCATCAGATTCCTCTATTTCCCCTACTATTACCTCTTCAGTCACCTTAAATTCAGCCAACTCACCATTTACAACAACCACAGATGGCACCGAAGAGATCGATAAATCCTCGGTAGTTTGCAAAAGATTTATTGAAAGACTCAGTAAGTTTTTACCATCATTGAATATATCTATAAAACTGATGGCACTTCCTTCGGCAGCCATTCCTTTTGCTGTACTCAATAATCCTACATTTGTTCCAGTATCCCCAGCCCCACTTATATCACTGTCTTTGCTGGAAAATAACCAGTTGAATCCAAGGTCTTCCATTAAACCATCTTTTGTATCCAATACCTGAGCAGTTATCCTTACCTGTTTTACTGGACGATCCAAATCATCTATCAATTTTTTAACTGTGTCTATATCATCTTTTTCGCCCTTTAATACTAACATATGCAGTTTAGGAAATGCAATCACCGCTAAAGACTCTCCTAAGATAGAATCTACTACACCCTTTATATCATCTGCAAAACCATGTTTTAGCTGAATTCTTTCAGTAATAACTTCTACTCCTTCTAGATTTTTACTACTTCCCAACTCCTTTTCTCTAAGTCCTTCTTCTTTTTTTGCTACTACTAAGCCCTCTTTATTTTTCTTATCTAATATTACGTCTATATTAGTTATTTTATTTTGCTTGATATCAACAACTTCACTAGATGTAGCGTATCCATTTTTTTCTAATTTTAATATATAGACACCAGATCTTATATTATCATAGATAAATACTCCTCCAGCCTCTGTTCTTATAGGTTTATATCCGCTGTCTACCAAGCTCACT
>DAOUPY010000172.1 GCA_030625925.1 Fusobacteriaceae bacterium
TCCATGATAGTAATATATAGTGGTACAGTTATTAACATTAAAACCAGCACCGAGGAAGCAATAAAACTTTTTCGATATTTTTTGATAAGTTTTTTCATAGCTTCCCCCTTTTTTTATTTAAGATTCAAAAGCTTACTTTTACCACAAATCGTACAGGCTACCCTTGTAGACCAAAACTTTTTTTTGACACAGATTACATGGATGATATACGAGTATTAAATTTGTTTATAATCAATAAATAAATTTAAATGTATAAATTTAATTAATACATATCTTTTGTTTAGTAACGAGTCATACGTAATGTGTTACAGGTTTTCTTTGTGTTATTCGTGACTAGTCTTTTGTTTTTAATTTTCGGTTAATTATAGTGGTCTCTTTAACGGTATCCCTGCTCTTCTTGGGTATTTTTTCTCTGTTTCTTTCATTTTTTTTATCTCAAATATATATCTGGCATCTCCACAAAATGGTAATTTAAGTTCGTCAACTTTCACAATTTTACTGTTTAATATTTCAAATGCATTTTCAGAGTATTCTAACTCCTCTTGATAGTCCATTTTTTGGGCTAAAAATGTAGCTCCTACCTTTAAAAAAGGAATCATATATTCTAATATCACATTAAATTTTGATACTCCTCTGCACAATCCTAAGTCATAAGTTTCTCTTTTAGCCTCTAATTTTATATAATCTTCAGCTCTCATATTTACCACTTCTACATTGGCTAGATTTAATTTCTCTGTTACCATTTCCAAAAACTTTGTTTTTTTACTCACAGAATCCATCAGAGTAAAATTTATATGGGGATTGGCAATAGCTAACACCATCCCAGGAAATCCTGCTCCTGTACCTATATCCATGGCTTTTTTCACACCACAAGGGATCTTGTTTTGCAGCAATAAAGAATCTAAAAAATGCTTTTCATACATAGTCTTTTCATCTCTAATGGCTGTCAAATT
Organism: Fusobacteriaceae bacterium; assembly: GCA_030625925.1. Lineage (GTDB taxonomy): Bacteria > Fusobacteriota > Fusobacteriia > Fusobacteriales > Fusobacteriaceae > Psychrilyobacter. Next base: position 954 of record DAOUPY010000172.1, read on the forward strand.
TGTATGTTTATTGGTCTCTAATAATAAGTTTCCGTACTCTAATAACATATCTACTGTAGCACCATCTAACTCTAAACCTATTTTCTTAAGACCCTCATTAAAAAATTCTTTCATCTTATTTGTCACCCCTTATCTTTAAAATCATAAGCAATACCGAGATATCCGCTGGAGATACTCCAGATATTCTAGAAGCCTGCCCTATATTTAAAGGTTTTTTTTCGTTTAATTTTTCCTTAGCTTCTCCTGTTATTCCACTTATTATATCATAGTCAAAATCTTTAGGGATCAATCTTTCTTCCAAAGCCTTATGTTTTCCTATCATCTTTAATGATTTTTTAATATACCCGTCATATTTAACCTGAACTTCTACCTGATATTCAGTATCCTCAGGATACTGCCCCAATTCAAATCCATCTATAATCTCAGTGATATATTTAATATCCTTGTAGTCCAATCTAGGTCTTTTTAATAGTTCCAATAGGGTAGTTCCTGATTTTAGGTCTCCACTATCTTTTTTGATTAATACCTCTTCAATCCTTTTGTTACTAGACCCTACACTTAGAGATAATTTTTCTATAATCTCCAAAACATCTCTTTTTTTCTTTTCTACTAAGTTATAAGTCGCTTCATCTAATAATCCTGCTTCATAACCTATCTGAGACAACCTAAGATCGGCATTATCTTCCCTGAGCAGGAGTCTATATTCACTTCTAGCTGTAAACATTCTGTAAGGCTCATTGGTCCCTTTAGTTACTAGATCATCTACTAAAGTTCCCAAATATGAATCCGCTCTATCCAATATGATAGGATCCTTCCCCTGTAATTTTCTGGCTGCGTTCATTCCAGCCAAAAGACCCTGTCCAGCGGCCTCTTCATATCCAGAAGTTCCATTGATCTGTCCTGCTAAAAATAAATTTTCTATTTTTTTAGTCTCTAAACTATATTGTAATTCTTCAGGCAATACATAATCATATTCTATAGCATAGGCATATCTCATGATCTTTGCGTCTTCTAATCCATAGATATTTTTCACCATCTTTTCTTGAACTTCTGCAGGCAGTGAAGTTGAAAAACCACTTATATATACTTCATTGGTTCCATATCCTTCTTTTTCTAAAAACAGATGGTGTCTTTCCTTGTCTTGATATCTAAATACCTTGTCTTCGATAGACGGGCAGTATCTCGGCCCTGTTCCCTCGATAGTCCCATTGAATAATGGTGACTTAGATTTATTTTGAGTTATTACATTGTGTACATCTGGGTTTGTATATGTGATATAACATGGGATTTGATCCCTTCCCTCTACATCTTTATCCAAAGTTCTGTTGGAGAATTTTAGAAGCTGTTCTAAATTCCCTGGTTGTTCCTCTAATCTGTCAAAGTTCATACTCCTAAAGTCAATTCTTGGAGGAGTTCCAGTCTTAAATCTTCCTAACTCTAAGCCTGCTTTTTTTAGTGATAGAGGCAGATCATTTGACGGTAATTCTCCCATCCTTCCACCTTGAAACTGCTTGTCTCCAATATGGATAAGACCCCTCATAAATGTTCCTGCAGCTATGATCACAGTTTTTGATGAATAAGTTACTCCCTCTTGAGTCTTTACTCCTACAACTTTATTTCCTTCTATTACCAATTCAGTTACCATCCCTTGGATAGAATCTAAATTCTCGGTATTTTCTATAGTTTTCTTCATTTCCATATGATAACTTTGCTTATCGGCCTGAGCACGTAAAGATCTTACGGCTGGTCCTTTTTTAGTATTTAACACTCTTATTTGTACAAAAGTTTTGTCTATATTTCTTCCCATCTCTCCGCCAAGAGCATCTATCTCTTTTACTAAGTGAGATTTAGCAGGCCCTCCAATAGATGGATTACACGACATTATTCCTATATTGTCCAAAGTTATACTAAATATTGCGGTTTTCATTCCCATTCTTGCGGATGCTAAGGCTGCTTCACAACCTGCGTGTCCTGCTCCTACCACTAGTACATCAAATTTATGCATTATTTTCTCCTTCTTTACTTTAAATTTTCTAATTCTCTGGCTGTTTTAGAATCAGTGATAACTAAGAGTGTATCACCTTTTTCAATTACACTGGTCGCTCTAGGACTGGGATTTAACACTCCATTGCTTTTTTTTATACCTACTATATTGATATTATATGAATCTCTCACAGATAACTCCATCAAATTTTTACTCAAAAATGATGCAGGGGCTTTAAACTCCACAAGCAAGAAATCTTTTGAAAATCTCATATGTTCCATCATATTAGGCTCCATGGCCAGCATAGCTATCCTATGCCCCATATATTCTTCTGGATATATTACCTCATTAGCACCTATCTTTTTTAATACTTTCCCGTGACTCTTGCTGACCGCCTTTGCTATTATTTTTTTTACACCTAATTCTTTTAAATTTAAGGTTGTCATGATACTTGCCTGGATATTACTCCCGATTCCTATAAATGCTATATCAAAATTACCAGCACCTATTTCCTTTAGTGCATTTTCATCAGTTGCATCAAGTATCAGTCCGTTATCTATTTGATTGTTATTTATAGCTTCCTGAATCAACTCCTCATTGGTATCTATTGCCAGAACCTCACTATCAGCTTCATAAAGCGTCTGTGCAATACTCGATCCAAACCTGCCTAAGCCTATAACTAAATAGCTCTTCATCTCTATCTCAACTCCTGATTTTTTCTAAATTAATTTACCCTATCAGTATATTTTCCTGTGGATATTTATAAGATCTTACTTTAATTTTCTCACTGAATGCCAGCATAAATGTAAGGGGACCAACTCTTCCTATTAACATAGTTATAATTAATAAGGTCCTTCCAAATATATTTAGATCTGCTGTTATTCCCTGTGACACTCCTACTGTAGCAAATGCCGACATCACTTCAAAGATAACCTTATCCAAGGTTAGATTACTGGTGTGTGCCACTGTATTTCCATTTATGGATCCTTGTAAAATAGCGTCTGCCATATCCTTTATGGAGGTCATTTCATTTGTCATCAATATCAAAAATACTACCACAGTAATATATATAATGGATATTATTAAGATAGCCATAGCTCTGTGCAGCACTTCCCAAGGAACACGCCTGTTAGATATTACAAGATCCTTTTCATTTCTCACTATCACCATGACATAAAACATTATTATCCCAAAAGTTGTAGTTTTTAATCCTCCTCCTGTAGAACCAGGAGAGGCACCTATAAACATCAATATTAAAAATAAAAACAGTGTTGAAGATCTCAAATTTTCCATTGGAATTGAATTAAATCCTGCTGTTCTAGTCGTTACACTTTGAAAAAAAGAATTATTTAGTGCGTCTATTATTCCCATGTGACCAATCGTTCCAGGGTTATTCCTTTCAAATATGAAAAATACTATGGTTCCACCAAAAGTTAGTATAAAACTAATATAAAGAGCTAATTTAGAAGTTAAATTATATGTTTTTTTACCTGTTTTATAGTAGTTTATAGTTGAGTTAATAACCGCAAATCCAATTCCACCTAAAGATATCAAGATTGCAATGGTAAGGGTCACTGTTATATTGCCGGAATATCTAACTATACTGTCGGAAAAAAGCGAAAATCCAGCATTACAAAATGCAGATACTGAATGAAATATTCCGTATATCATTGCTTTTTTTAACGGCATAGTGTTAGAGAATCCCAAAGTTAAAAAAACAGCTCCTATGATCTCTATTCCTGCAACTATTAAAACTATTCGTTTTAAAAACTTAATTACTCCTCCAATAGTATAGGTATTGAG
>DAOUPY010000286.1 GCA_030625925.1 Fusobacteriaceae bacterium
GTTCGATTCCCACATACTTCCGCCAATATGAATTTTAAACATCCTACGGGGTGTTTTTTTTACAAAAAAGTCCCTAAATAATATTTTTAGGGACTTTTCATATACATTATTTTTTACTTTTTATTCTTTCTATATTTTGTATCAACCAATTCAATGAAAAGTTTTATAGGGGGGGTCAGATATTTATTTTTATGATAAGAATATATTCCTTCTGCTAAATTATCTGAGCAATCTGCCATAATTTCAACGAGCTCTCCCCTAGATAATTCCTCTTGCATTACAAAATTAGGAAGATATGTAATTCCAAGGTTATTTTTTACAGAACGCTTTATTCCTTCAATACTCCATATTTCAATAAGACTATTTAGAGAAATATTTCTTTCTTGGAGGTGGTTATTAAAAATCTTTCTATAGGGGCTATGAAATTCATTAATTATAAAACTGGTATCTAATTCTTGATCTTTAAGATTGAAATTCATATTTAAAATATCACTGTCTTTAGATCCAACTAAGGTTAAGGGAAAATTTTTAAAAGGGATATCAATAAGACTATTTCCTTTGTATTGATCTTTAAATAAAAAACCAATATCAACGTCACCTTTCTCTAACATCTCTCTCATCGAGACAATATCAACAGTCAAAATAGATAGTTTGACATCAGGAGCACTTTTTTTAAATTGACTTAAGATATCTTGAAATTCATAAGTAACTAAAGAATCTCCCATTGCTATTTTCAAGGATCCTTTTATGAGACTCTTATCCTTGCCTAATTGTATTATTTTTTTCTCAGTATTTAATAGTTCTTCAACGTATGGCAGAAGTTTTTTTCCAAAAGGACTAAGGTTCATCTTTCTACCGATTTTTTCAAAAAGTTTAACCTGAAGTTCTTCTTCTAATTGTTGGATATGAGAGGTAATGGTAGATTGTGTATAGTGTAATTTTTTTGCAGCCTTTAAAAAGCTGCCTTCCTCAATGATGCTTTTAAAAGATCTTAAATTTCTAATTTCCATAATAGCCTCCTAATATTCATTTATTATATATCAGAAAAAATGAATTGTCAATTTGAATATATTTGTTTTACAAAACTATAAATTTTTATTAGAATAAAGTCCTAGAGTAATTAAGAAATTAAAAAGGAGAAGTTGATGAAGAGTTTAAAAAAATTAGTTTTGTTAATAATGTTTCTTGTAACAACAATATCAGCTACAGCAAACAGTGTAGATAATATTAGAAGTAAAGGTGTATTAAAAGTAGGAACAACAGGAGATTATCTGCCATTTACAATATTAGAAAATAATAGATATAGTGGATATGATATTGAAGTAGCAAAATATGTTGCTAAAGAATTAGGGGTGAAAGTTGAGTTTATACCAACAACTTGGAAAACGCTTTTAGGAGATTTAAATAGTGGAAAATTTGATATAGCTATGGGAGGAATCTCAAGGAAAACTTCAAGAAAACTAGAAGCAGAGCTTAGCCATCCATATTTAACATATGGTAAAACACCAATTACAAGGAAAAAAGATAAGAATAAATATAACTCATTAAAGAAAATCGATCAAAAAGGTGTTAAGGTTGGTTATAATGTAGGAGGAACAAATGAAGAGTTTGCTTTAAAAAATATAAAAAATGCAACTCTAGTAAAATTTGAAAAAAACTTAGATGTAATCCAAGGAGTAAGAGATGGCGAGATAGATGTAATGATCTCAGAAACACCAGAAGCAGTACACTATGAAAATACAGATAAATTATTAGGGTCACCAATGACGACTAATCCATTAACAAAAAATCAATTAGGATATATGGTATCTAAAGATGATTATACCTTAGTCTCTCTAATAAACTATATCATGCAAGATATGGAGCTAAAAGGAATTACAAAAAAGATGCAAGAAAAACATATAAAATAAAAAACTAAATTATAACCCATAGAAGAAATAGTGTAAGTATGTTAGAAATTGTTTTTGTAAGAATACCATATCGTATATGTGCTATTTTTTCTGGGTTCATTGTACAATTTATGTGAAAAAAAGTCCCTAAAAAATATTTAGGGACTTTTTCTATAAATTCTATTTTATTTTTTACTCTTCAAAGTTATGATTACCCCTGAGATGATCATAAAGCCTGCTAAGACCTTAGGCAGTGTAATAACCTCTCCTAGGATGAAGTATGCCATTATCATGGAAAATAGCGGAACTAGGTTGATATACAGGGAGGTCTTGGCAGGACCTATCCTTTTTACCGACACCTGCTGGATTAAATATGCTATAACCGAAGCAAAGATCGACATATATATCAGACTGCTCCATCCTGTCCAAGTAGTGTTAGGTAAAAAACTCATGGGATTTTCATATATTACCATGGGAATCAGGAGGATTACACAAAATAAAAACACATAGAATGTAAGCTTTATAGGTGCAACACGCCCTACAATTCCCTTTAAAACTATGAAATACAAGGAAAAAGAGAGGATAGCTAATAGCATGGAGATATCTCCTACATTAAAATTCATATTTTTAATTACATCTATGGAACCGTTGGTAACTATCATAGCAACTCCTAAAAAGGAGATGAGTATTCCCCCAATTGCTTTTTTAGGAAATCTTTCCTTTAAAACTAGGGATGCCATAATTGTAGTTATGATTGGATTCATAGCTGCTATAAGAGATGTGTTAACACTACTTGTATATTTTAAAGCTGTAAAAAAAAGTACGTGGTATCCAACCATACCAAGAAGGGACAGAAGGATTATTCTGGGAAGATCGACTTTATCCAAGGTGAAATTATCTCCCCTTTTCCACATGATTAAAAATAAAACTACAGCTGCTATTAAAAATCTGAAAAATGTCAGAGAGTATACAGGAAATTCTGCGATGGAAAATTTACCTGCAATAAAAGCTCCTGAAAAAAATAGAGTTGCAATGACCATTAAATTTTTATCTATTAACTCTTTCATCTTGTTTTTGTTTAAACTTCTAACCTAATTTTTCATCCTATCCCCCCCCGAATTTATTATAATTAGATACATTCTAGCAGTAATAATTTTTTTTTACAATAGTCTTTAAAATTAACATAGTTGACTTACCAACTATATCATGATATTATACCCAATAAATAAAGTTGGTTGACCAACTATTTTAGGAGGAAGGCAATGAAAAAACCGTTGGGAAAAGAAATAAATGAACTGGCAAGAGATGTAAAAAAGTTTCTTCACTATCATTTAGATGTACATTCTTTAGGAGATGGACAGTTTGGAATATTATATGAAGTTTTTCATAGTCCGGGGATCTCCCAAGAAAAACTGAGCAAAAGAAGAAATGTAGATAAAACAACCACAGCCAAGGCTGTAAAAAAATTAATAAACAACGGATATATACAGAGGGAGAAAGATAAGG
>DAOUPY010000420.1 GCA_030625925.1 Fusobacteriaceae bacterium
CTCACCATTCAATTCATATTTCTCTATGTGATTTTCATAGATATTATACTCAATATAATCTTTGAATAAAAAATCTATAATTGCAAACATATTGTTAAACTTATACTTTCCTTCCTGCCTGCCTAAGGTTTCCAGCTGTTCGTCGATAGATACCCTATTATATCTTTTTAAGGCTTTCATAGTCCGGGAAAGATTTTTTTTATTTATTTCGCTGTTTTTTGGGGGATCTGCTTCTAAATATTTAGGGAGAACAGCTATAATTAGATCTTCTACACAGATCAATCCTACGTATTTAAAATAAAATTCTCCGCTGGGGTCCTGTTTATAAATTTCTTTTAAACTTAACTCCTGTACATAATTTTTAAATTTTTCTCCCAAGATACTATTTATCTTATATGAACTATACCTTTCTAATTCTAGAAAATATTTTATCTTCATAATTAAGCCTCAGTTGAAAATAAATCACTCTTAAAAATATTTTCTCCCTTACCATACGTTGATTTTAATTGAGAAAAACTATCAATATTTTCATCAAATAAAATAGTTTTTTTCTTATGCCTCAACACATCATCGAACAGGTACATCAATATTTTATTTTTGAACACCTCTGTATCTAATTCGAAAAAGTCATCTTCTTTCAATTGGAAATTATTTTCTTTTATAAAAAATGGAGCCAGCAGCCTGTCTTCTGAAACCTTATTTCCCAGTAAATTTTTATTGATTATTCTCCTGAAATCATTCCACGGGATAATTTTATTTTCAATCCCTTCAGCCTCTGATTCCTGCTGATATGCAAGTCCGTAAGTCTTTCCTTCCTCGCCGAATTCATTTTCATTTTGATCCAGCCCTATATGCTCAAAATGCCATCTTCTTTTAAAGGCACTGTCCATAGGATACACTCCCTGGTCTGCACTGTTCATGGTTGCCCAGATATAAAGGTTGTTGGGGATGTATAACCCCTCATTTAGGAGTTTGTCTAAAGTTTCGCTGTATTCATCTTCTAATTCTTCCCTCAGATAAACTTCCTGATCTGCTGAAACAGCAATATGGTATTCACTGTTTCCGTTACTGTCTCTATCCAACAACTGAAATATATTTCCAAATACCCTGTCAGCCTTGGCTCTGTTTATCTCTTCTATTATCAGACAAAAATTATGATTAGGATTTTTATAAGATTCTACCAGCTGTTTCATGAATGGACCGGGGATATATTTATATGTGATGCTGTCTCCCTCTGGAACCGGCTTATAGGTCCCCACAAACTGGCCGTGAGTATAGCCATCGTAGAAGGTAACTCTGTCTACAACTTCATATTTAGCCTCTTTTGTTTCGATAACTTTTTCAATGTATTTATTTTTTGATAGCAGTGACACCAATTCATCATTTGCATAAGAGATAGTTACCCAAGGTAGATTCCTTGAATATCCATCTAAGGCAATAGACTCTTTTTTCTTCCATTCAACAGGAAGTGTGTGATAAAAATCTTCCGGCATTGAACTATCATATTCATAGTCTCCTGTAATAATTCCATAACCCTCAATTAAATTTTTTCTTCCTTTTCGAATAATTATTATATCGCCCTTTTTCATATTCGTTTTCATATATTTAAAAAAATTAATAGTTCTATTATTTTTTTTATAATCATATTCTTCCATGAGTTTTTTATTTATACTGGATAGAGAGGTAAACTGTTTTAAATCACCTATTTCACTCCAGCCTATGGCAAATTTATTTTTAGAATGAAAGTCATTCCAATAATCATTGTCTTCTCCACATGTTGCAATCCAATAGTTAATAGTTTTATCATCAGTTTTTTTATTTTTTATTTTTGTTTTTATTAGTTTGGGGAAGTCTACTTCAATCTCTTTACTAAGTTGATAACTTTTCCCTGTTCCTGGAGCACCATAAACTATTCTGTTGTGAGGTTTGTCTATTTTTTTAGAAGATTTTCTTTCTAATTTTGAACTATAAAAATCGATATAATGGGATAAAGCTGTAGAGTACATCTTTTGCCCTTTTATATCATAATCAGAATTTTTAACAAAAATAAGTAATTCATTTAATTCATCTATCGACATTTTTTTCATTACATCATATGAACCTTCCTTTATAACCTTTGATAGGGCATTAAAATATTTACTTTCCGATGCTTCACTTAATTTTTTAGTTTTTAAATATTCTTTAAAATTCATATTCTTCTTCCTCCAATTCTCTCACTAATACTGAGGGCGAAACTTCTAATGCTTTTGCTAACTTAAAAATTGTTTTTAAAGTTGGATTTCTTTTCCCTCTTTCTAATAAACTAATATAAGTTCTATCTAACCCACTTAAAGTTGCTAACATCTCCT
>DAOUPY010000508.1 GCA_030625925.1 Fusobacteriaceae bacterium
CCACTCTTTAGATAAATTTTCCCATCTTCCTTCTTCTGTACCAACAAAAGCGGTGATTCTCTCTTCTCATCAGCTTCTAATAAAGGTCCCTCTTTTTCAACTACATGACCTGGTCCAGCATCAAGAACAACTAAGTAGGGAATATTTGGCTTATCAAGGGTAAGCTCACTATATTCATCCATTTTTGTTCTTATGATTACCAATTTCCCTTTGTAGAGATCTTTACCTTTTGGGTCATCTTCGTAAGGCTTATCTTCTACCAAAAGAATAGTAACTCCGGCAGCTGATGAACCATCAGAAAAACCACCCTCCAGGTATATTGTTCCATCTTCATTATCTTCTACTGAGAGAAGTGGGGTGTGTGCACTAGCTGAAATAGTCAGTAGAATCCCTACCACCAATACTATAGATAAAATAACCAATCTTCTTTTCATATTTATCACCTCCTTTCTTCCTATAATATTTCCGGTTTTTTCTTAATAAACCCCATTGTTAACATAAAAGCTATTGCTAAAATATAAAAAGCAATCATAGCCTGCAATCCACTAAAACCTAATAAGTTCCCTCCAGTAAAGATAAGAACTGCTATTCCAGCTCCCAGAATAATTGGATAAATAAGAGCAAGAAGCATCCATTTTGTTCCAGCCTCCACCCGGATCATAAGAAGAGTGGGGATGCAGGGAGGATACATAGCCATAAACAACATCATCGCCAGGGCGTGTAATGGGGTCCAACCCTTTTCTTTCTCAGCAACCCTTTCCTCAAGAGTCTCTCCCTCCTCCGATTGGTAAATACTTCCTAATACTCCTACAACATTCTCTTTGGCTGCAAAAGAACTGATTAGACCAATATTTATTTTCCAATTAAACCCTGCAAATTTAGTAATTGGTTCTAAAGAATGTCCTGCCCATCCCAGGTAGCTTCCTACCATAGTCTCTTCCTTTTTATCCATTCGAAGTCCTTTCCTCGTCCTTTCCAGATCCTTGTAGGCTTTATAAACCTTTCCAGCATCTTTATCTCTTATTTTCTCTCCATCTACTTCATATCTCCCTTTTTTTACAATCTTAAAGAAGTCAAAGTTCTTCTCTTGGAACTTTTGATCGACTATTAGTTCGCCTTCCTCCCCCTTAGCCCCTCTTTTAGCTGACTTATAATCATCATTATATTTTATAAACTCCATCAATTTAGCACCATCTAAAACTTTTGCATAATGACTATCTCGTCCTATTTCTTCATAGAATGCCTGAATTGCCTGGTTTGCCTGATCCTCATAATAAACTTTTCTTTCCTGGTTGAGCCCAGGAAAGTTAATAAGTGCATAAACGACAATCATCACTATAATAATTACAGTTATAATTTTTTTTACAAAGAGCCATAACCTCTCAAAGCAACGGAGCATTACTCCCCCGATTGTAGGCATGTGATACGGAGGCATCTCCAGAATAAAGGGGGCGGACTCCTTTCTTTTAAGGATGGTGAGAGATAAAATCTTACTTACAGAGAGAGCTATAATAATAGTAATTGTAGCTATAAACAACATAGCCAAACCTTTATATGCAGCAAAAAACATACCAATGAGAAACACATAAAACGGAATCTTGGCCAGACAGTTCATAAGTGGAACAATCAATATAGTTGCCAGACGAGCCTTTTCATCTTTTATGGCACGGCAGGCCATACACCCTGGGATGGCACATCCCCCTACATATACTCCCCCTAATACCAAAGGTAAAACGGACTGTCCAT
>DAOUPY010000244.1 GCA_030625925.1 Fusobacteriaceae bacterium
TCCCCCATAAGCATCAGTGAAGAATACAATTTAAGATCTTTAAAATAGACAAAAGAACCTACTAATTTAATAAATAAACTTTGAAATATCGATACAAAAATAGCAAAACCTAAAAATATAACCTGCCATTTCAGCCCTTTAAAAAATATTTTCTTGGAATATCTCAGACCAATCGTTGCAAAAAATGTAGTTAATAAAATTTTACCGATATCCTGGGTAAAATTAAATTTAAAATATATGTTGAACAGAGATACAAAAATTCCTATTAAAAAAAGAGAAGGAAAAGAGGTCTTCCTCAAAAAAGAGACCTCTTTTCTTAATTTAATATCTGCCAATAAACATATGTTTAAAAATATAAAAGTTTTAAGCATAGTCAAACTACTTTAAATGCAGAGGTTTAATAGAGTTTCTGTCGCATCTCATACATCTGCCAGCTTCTCTTTTGGCTTCCTCTTTGGTATATACCTTAGAGACCAATTCAAAGTTATTGGCTAAATTTTTGGGAACAACGATATCTTCAACAGCTTTTTCAACTTCCCACATCTGGCAGTTGAGAGGCCTTTCCGGAATTTCAATTTCCTCTCCTAAGTAGAGCCCATTCCCTCCTAAGGCTTCATCTATAGCAGCTGCTGCTTTTTTAGCTTCTGCAATGGCTTTTATTGCTATTCCAGGTTTATACATATCTCCTATTGCGTAAACATCTTTAGCTGTAGTTTCAAATGAGTATTTATCTATTTTTACCCAGCCATTAATTGTTTTGATATCTTCATCTAAATAAGTATTATCTGATCTTTGACCAATGGCCATAAGTATATTATCTACTTTGAGAGTTTTAATATCATTTTCATCATATTGAGGATCAAACCTGCCGTTTTTTTCAAGTTCGAGACACCTTTTTAATGTAACTAAAAGTTTTTCCCCTTCTATTTCGATAGTTTTTATTCCATATTGATTTAAAAAATTAACGCCCTCTTCTTTGGCTTCATGCTTCTCCTCTTTGCTGGGCATCTGATCAAAACTCTCTAAAGAAGCAACAACAACATGGGCTTCTAATCTAAGGGCTGTTCTTGCAGCATCCATAGCTACGTCTCCGCCGCCTATAACTAACACAGTTTCTCCTATTGTTTTTCTTTTATCGATTTTAACCTCTTTTAAAAACTTAACAGCTGATTCAATATTTTCTGATTCCGGGCCAAATTTATTTCCAATATGACACCCAGAAGCCAGCAATACTGCATTATTATCTTCTCTTAAAGTTTTCAATTGAATATCTTTTCCTATCCTTGTATTTTTAATTATTTTTACTCCAAGGTTTGTAATCAGCTGGACTTCATCATCAATAGTTTTTTGAGGCAACCTGTATTCTGGTATTCCCATTGCAAGCATCCCCCCTGCAACATGAGAAGCTTCATAGATAGTAACATCATATCCAGTTTTGGCCAGATAATATGAAGCACTGATCCCGGCAGGTCCTCCACCTACGATGGCGATTTTTTTAGAATTAAAATCCAATTTACTTTCGGTATATTCTTTATTATTAACCACCAGATCACAAGTAAATCTTTTTAAAGCCCGGACTCCGACTGTACTTTCGATCTCCTTTCTCCTGCATCTGTCTTCACAAGGCCTGGCACATATCTTCCCGCATATAAAAGAAAGGGGATTATTTTTTCTCATAAGATCATATGCCATTTCATATTTATCATTTTTCATAAGTTCAATATACCCTGGGATATAAACTTCAGCAGGACATGCATTGATACACTGTGCAGTAATGAGAGTTCTGCAAATACCAGTCTGGCATTTTTTATCCAGGATATGTTCTAAAACTTCATCTTCAAATTCATCCATAAGAAATAAAAATATATCTGCCAGACGTTTTTCTGCTATAGTTTTTCCAAAAACAAGATGTTTTTTAATATCTTCTAATGTCTGTATGTCTCCTCTTCCCTGGGTTATTTTTTCAACCAGTTGGTTTAATTTTCTTGTGTTATCATTGTCAATCCTGAGTTCCCTTATTAAAAATCTTGTTAAAAATCTCATATAATCTACCGGGCAGAATAAATCATTTAAAAAAGCGATCATATTTCCATTTAAAAAATTTTCAAATTCATTAATATTCTTAGATATATCCTTTGGAGGAATACAAACTCCCAGCGGTCCTCCTATCTGGACCACTTTTAACTTTCTATTTTCTTTCATACCTTTAGATTCAATTAAAATATCTGAGATAGTAGTTTTCTCAAAAATTTCCACAGCTGATTTATTGCAAATATCTCCAAAAGTATGAATCATTTTATTTTTCTCCATCTATTTCACCTTCTTTTCTTAAAAATTCTATATCTAAATCTTCTTTGGCCAAATTATACCTGTAGTAGTCTGGTAACGTATCCATACATTTTTCATATCCAAAAAGACTAAAAGGACATACTCTTACACACTTCATACATTCCCTGTCTGTTACCATAAGCTCAAAACAACTGCTAAAACGCGTTTGACGCTTAAGAATTCCCTTATGCATCTTCTCTTCCTTGGGGATAGATTTTGAAGGACATGATTTTTGGCACATCCTGCATCTTGAACAAAATTCTTCAATATTAAAATCTTTGGGTTCATCTACTGGAAGTTCATCTATTAAAATAGCACAATATTTAAGACGTGTCCCAGCTTCTGGGGTGATACACACACCATAGGTTGAATAATTACCTAAGCCTGCATTTACAGCATGGGGCGGATATTTAATAGCACCTTTCCAGTCCCTGGCCTGACACTGATATCCTTTATCTCTTATAAAATCGGCAACCTTGTGAACATTCCGTGCACAGCCTGTATATGCATAAAAAGCACCTAATTCTCCCTGGGGTTTTGGATAGTTCTTAATTATCTCTTTGGGCATCTCATATCCCAATAAAATAATGGTATCATAAGATATTTCATTTTCAAACCCGGCAGAAATATATCTTCTGTCTACTTTTGTAACCCCCACACTTGAAAATCCCAAACTAACAGCATATTTTTTCATTTCACCTTTCAGTTCATAAAGGTCCATTTTTTTATCTGGATTGGGTTCAGGAGCACCATCTTTTATCTCCTTCATAATTCTTTCTATGGAGATCTTCTGGTCTTTAAAATAATACATTTCATCCCCGGTTACTTCTGTGTGCATCACTTTAAAAAATTCTGCAGTTACATTTTTGGGGTTTCCTGGGTTGTTCATAGTTGGCGGAGATAGGGGAAAAGGTTCATTTTCCAACAATAACTCAAACTCTTCAACATCTAAAATATTGACATAGGGGTTATCGTCTGTGATTTTTTTCCCTTGATTTTCCCTAAAAAACAGGATATCCGTGTCATCCCAGTTGCAGATAGGGTTTTCTTTATCGAGGAGCATATTCTTTCTTCTTTCTCTCCACTCTTTAGCTAATTCATCATATTTTTTCATATATCACCTCTCTATTTTTAGTTTCTTTATGCAACTATTTTAACATCATTAGTTACTAAAAGCAACTTTTTTTGCAGTGTAATGCTTTTCTAAGTTATTTTAAGATGTCAAAACGAAACCAAAGTTTGAGCTAAAGACGAAAAAAGATTAAAATGTGGGATAGATTTTATCTTTGTTTATTCTATACAAGAATGATAAACTTAAAAATATATAAATAAAAGGACACTCCTAATTAGGAATGTCCTTTTAAAGTTAATTTTATTGACTTTAATTCTGATAGTTCTAAAACAATTATTGCAGAACTTTCGAATTTTTTATATTAAAGAAAATCTATAAAAACCTTAC
>DAOUPY010000153.1 GCA_030625925.1 Fusobacteriaceae bacterium
TAAATATTTGTCATAAATAAAATTTATTTATCTCCATTCCATTCCGAGTGAAAATTTTCCAAAAATTCTTCCATTACCCTGTGTCTGTTTTGAGCTTTTTTATAGCCTGTTTTAGTATTCATCCTGTCTTTCAACAGCAGCAGTTTTTCATAAAAATGACTTATTGTATCTTCACTATCTTCTATCTCCAGATTACAATCTGGATTATACATAACTCTTTTTTTATATCCGCCATATGCAAAAGTTCTCCCTATGCCTATGGCTCCTATGGCATCTAATCTGTCTGCATCCTGCACTATCTCACCCTCGATAGTTTCCATCTTATGTTTATTTTTTCCACCCTTAAAGGATATATTATTAGCTATATAAACTACATGTTCTATTATTTCATTCTGCACTCCTAACTCCATCAAAAAATTACTTATGATCTCCTTTCTATCTTTGTCACTGTATCCAAATTTATGATCTGCTACATCATGGAGGAGGGCACCTAATTCAACCACAAAAACATCTATATTCCCCTCATAAAAGGTCTCTTCTTTCTCAGCTATATCGAGAGCATTGTTGTAGACCCTTACAATATGCCACCAATCGTGGCCAGAGCCTTCACCTTCTAATTTTGCCTTCACAAATTCTTTGGTTTTTTTTACAATTAATTTTCGATTCATCCTCAACACTCCTACAGATAATTTTTTATATTTTTATTCTAACATATTTATGTTACTTCCATATAAAATAGTCTAAATTAAAAAAGAATACTGTTTACAGTATTCTTTTTTTAAATTTTATTCCCTGCCTTACGATTATATAATTAAATTTAAATTTAAAATTGTTTAGTATTCCCCTTCTTTGGCTTTTCCTGTGCTTACTAAACTGACACCAGAAGATGTTCCTAATCTAGTTACTCCCATCTCGATATATCTCATGGCAGTCTCGATATCTCTTACTCCTCCAGCAGCTTTTATCTGTGCTTTATCCCCTACTACTTCCTTCATAAGAGCTACGTCTTCAAATGTAGATCCACCTGTTCCAAATCCTGTAGAAGTCTTTACAAAGTCTGCTCCTGCACTTACAGACAGCTCACAAGCTTTTCTTTTTTCTGCATCTGTCAGATAGCAGTTTTCATGGATAACTTTTAATACATGAGTTCCCATAGCTTCTTTTATCCCTCTGATCTCAGATTCTACCTCATCAAATTTTCCATCTTTTAAGAATCCAACATTCAATACCATGTCGATTTCATCTGCTCCATCTTCAATACATTTTTTAGTTTCAAATATCTTTGCATCTTTAGACATAGCTCCTAAAGGGAATCCTATTACTGCTGCAATTTTTACATCTGATCCCTCTAATTGCTTTTTAGCTAAAGGTACATACGATCCATTTACACATACTGAAAAAAAGTTATATTCACGAGCTTCCTTACATAATTTGATTATATCTGCCTCTGTAGTCGTTGCCTTTAATACTGTATGATCTATATACTTGTTTATTTCCATGATTTTATTCCTCCATTTTTTTGTTTTTGCCTTTACACAAATCAAAATACCTGACACAGATTACACTAATGATATACGAGTATTAAATTTTCTTATAATTAGAAAAAAATTTAAATATATAACCCAATTTTCACAGATTAAATTCTTTTTTCTGTGTTAATTTTATTTAGATCTGTGAGATCTGTGCCAAAGAAATTATACCTTTCATTCGTGCTAATTTGTGACTAGTTTTTTTCCTTATATTCTTTATCCTATCATATCTAATATTGTCGGTATCTTTTCTACTTTTTCCACAGAGAATACAAACGCACCTCTTAAAGTTTCTAAAATCTCGTCTCTCATGTTGTTTTGATGGTATAGAGTTAAAATAGCTTCCCCTTCTTCAAATTGGTCTCCTACCTTCTTATGCATTATTAACCCAACTGAATGATCAATTATATCATCCTTTGTAGCCCTTCCTGCTCCTAACATCATAGCAGCCTTACCTATTTTTTCAGCATCAATATGTTTTATATACCCAGCCTCATCTACATTGAATTCAAAAGTTTCTGTAGCTATATTAAGCAGTGAATAGTCATCACAGATATCTGGATTCCCGCCGCTGCCTTTTATGAATTTTTTCAACATTTTCAGAGCTTCTCCATTTTCTATAACCTCTTTTACCTTTTCGATTCCCTCTTCCAGTGTTTTTACATCCCCTTTTAATATCAAGGCTTGTGCTCCCAATACTTCCACTAGATAAGTGAAGTCCTCTGGTCCGTTTCCTTTTAGAGTTTCCACAGCTTCCACTATTTCCAATGAGTTCCCTACAGCATTCCCCAATGGTTCATCCATATTAGTCAGCATACATACGATATTTCTATCAAATGCCTTACCTAAATCATACATCGTTTGAGCCAATTTACGTGCTTCTGTGAGATCTTTCATAAATGCTCCAGATCCTACTTTTACATCCAAAATTATTGCATCTGCATGAACTGCCAATTTTTTACTCATTATAGAGCTGGCAATAAGTGGAATACTCGATACAGTAGCTGTAACATCTCTAAGTGCATACAGTTTTTTATCCAAAGGAACTATTGTATCTGCCTGTCCCATGAGTCCTGTTCCTGTCTCATTTACTATTTTTATTAATTCCTCTTTTGAATTACTAAATTTAAACCCTTTGATAGACTCAAATTTATCTATAGTTCCACCGGTATGACCTAAGCCTTTACCAGATAATTTTGCCGTTCCCATTCCTAGTGCTCCAAATATAGGAGCTAATGCGATAGTTGTTTTATCTCCTACGCCTCCTGTAGAATGTTTGTCTATCAAGAACTTATCTACACCTGGAAAATCTATTGTTTCACCTGAATCTATCATAGTTTCTGTGAACACTTTTAATTCCTCTGTAGTCATTCCATTAAAATAAACAGCCATTAAAAAAGATGCAATTTGATAATCTGGTACTTCTCCTGCCTGATAATTTTCTAATAAAAATCTTATCTCCTCATCGGTTAAAATTTCTTTTTCCCTTTTCTTTTGGATAATGTCAACTATTCTCATTTTTAGCCTCCCTATATTATACAGCTATTCCTATATATTATAACTTATATTCCCTTTTTTTCCTCTTTAATCATTATTATTTTGATTTTCTTCTCAAAATATGATATAAAATTTTATAAGTTAATTATAGGACAGGTGGCAGAAATGGAGGAGAATAGATGAAAAATAGTCAAATTATTAAAAATTTCATAGACACATACGGACTGGATAATTTGTTTTCCAAGGAAAACATCAATTTATTTAATTTAAAGAAATACTCTAAGGGAGAAAATATCCTCAACGCCAAAGATGAAGTAAAACATATATATTTTATTGTCTCTGGAGGAGTTGATATCCACTCTTTTTTAGCCAGCGGCAGGGGTATATTCATAAATAAATTATCCCCGCCAGAAATATTTGGAGATGTAGAATATTTAGGAGAAACTTCCATGTTATTTGATGTAATTGCCAATTCTGACAGCACTCTTATTATGAGTATCTCATTTAAGTCCATCGAAACGTATTTAAAGGATAACTCTCAGCTATGGAGATTTTTAGGTGCGGCTTCTACCCGGAAATTATTAAAAACAAACAGTGCTATCCTCTTAAAAGAGGGATTTAACCTGAAAAACATCTTAGCCCTTCACCTAGTTCAAAATGACCACCTTATCAATTTTAAATCTTTAAATGAACTATCTAAAGAATTAAACGTCAGTTATCGAAATTTGACCAGGATCATAAAATTTTTTACAGATTCAGGATTGATAAAAAAAGATCGAAGGAGTATCTCTACCCTGGACGAGGCGGCAATGAAAAAATATGCTAAAGAGATATAAGGTCTTCTATATTTAGTATAAATCTATGACGAGATTCACTTTTATAATTTCCTAAACAAAATAAAAAATCCTCCAAAATTGGAGGATTTTTTATTTATTTTATTTCAATCTTTCCTGAAATAAGATCTTTCTTTATTTGTTCTAATTTAGCTAAATTTTCCTCTCCAATAATTTCTTTAGAAAATTCAAAATTAGTAGTTCCCATCCCATTTTCTTTTAATCCTAAAACATTTATTCCAGCTGTAAAGTTTCCAGCTAAGCCCTCTGAAGCAGCATTAAATACTGATACATCTACTCTCTTTAAGATTGAAGTTAAGATTTTTCCTTCTACTTCTCCATCTTGGTTTGAATCTACACCGATTCCATATAAATCTTCTCTACCTTTTATAGCTTCCATAACTCCTCTACCAGACCCGCCTGCTACTGTAAAGAGAACGTCCACACCGTTTTCTGCCATTGATATAGCCAATTCTTTTGCTCTTGCAGGGTCATTGAATGGATTACTTCCACCAACGTATATATCCTTTACTTCAATATTTGGATCCATATAAAGCGCTCCCTGCTCATACCCTTCATAAAAACTCTTTATTACTGGAGCGTCTACTGCCCCTACAAATCCCAATGAATTATTTTTACTTACCATCTGTCCTACAACTCCAGCTAAGAAAGACCCTTCTTTTTGGTTAAAGATTATAGATTTTACATTTGGCAGATCTACAACTGAATCTATAATTACAAAATTACTTCCTGGATACTCTTTCGCTACCTTTTCAATACCTTTTTCAGCATCAAAACTTACACCGATTATAAGGTCATAATTTGCCTCTGCGAATTCCGTAAAAAATTGATCAAATTCTGAAAGAGTCGTAGGCTCTACATATTTAATTTTTACACCTAATTCTTTTTCCGCTTTTTTCAGTCCTTCATAAGCTGAATCACTAAAAGATTTATCTCCTAGTCCACCTAAACCAAGTACTATTCCTACTTTATAATCAACTTTTTTTACACCTTCATTTACAGCGTTTTTAGAGTCTTCTCCTTTTCCACATGCAGTCAATAAGATCAAGCTTAAACCCATTAAAAATAACATTATTCTTTTCATTTTTTCATTCCTCCTAATTTTTAAAAAATATCAACAATATCTT